>CBDUCC010000360.1:0-4252 GCA_965365555.1 uncultured Myxococcales bacterium
ATCCTGTTCGACCTGCCGGCACGTAAGTTCCATCTTCTCGGTCTGACGCTCTGGGCATCGACCCGTGAGAACCGCCGGCCCACCAGCGCATCGGAGGTGCCTAGCCTTTCGATCGACCCGGAACAGGTGACCCGAATCGAGGTCACGCGGCCGAGTGGCGAGCAGGTGGTACTGGCAAACGAATCGGGAGACTGGTCGTTGGTAGAGCCCTTGGAGGCCGAGGCCGATCCCAGCAACGCGGAGGCGGCGGTCAACAGGCTCGCAGGACTGGAGTTGGTCCGCATCGTGGCCACGCGGCCCGAGAACTACGCTCGACTCGAGGTCGACGATGCTCATGCGGTCCGGGTCGTCGCGAAGGCCGGCGACGAGACGCTCGCAGAGCTTTCGATCGGGAAGTACGCGGACGGCATGACGATGGTCCGCATCGGTGATCAGGTGGAGGTGTTTGGTGCCAGTGGATCACTGCGTTACGCGTTCGACCGTGACATCAAGGCCTGGCGGAACCGCAGGGTGGTCTCCGTCGAGTCGGGTGACGTTCAATCGATCCGGTTCGAGAGCGGCAACGGCACCTTCCAATTCGACCGAAACGGCGACACCTGGAGCGCGACGGCGGGGAAACAGAAGCTCGGCGAGCTCGACCCGAAAAAGGTGACAGGCCTGGTCTCGACGGCAGCGAGGCTCACGGCTTCGGGCTTCGCAGAACCCGATGTGTCGGTCGCGCGGGCCGGCTTCAACGAGCCGAGCGGAACCGTGACGATGGTCCTCGCCGACGAGGACGATCCGATCGTGCTCGAGCTGGGAAGCGCGGCAGACGACGAGACCGAGGTCTTTGTACGCCGCACCGACACGCCCACGATCTATCTGGTCTCCCAGTACCTGGCGAAGCGACTCAGTCCAGATGCTTCTGCCTTCGAAAAGAGCGATGAGCCGCCGGCTCCGCCTCCCGCGATGCCGGCCATGCCCGCCGGCCAGCCTCAGGGCCAGCCTCAGGGTCAGCCCCAGCTCCCGCCCGAGGTCATGCGACAGATCCAAGAGCAGATTCGGCAGCAGCAGCAACAACCACAGCGCTAGCTCGAGCCGAGCCGGAACCCGGCGGCGATGACCGCCCCCCAGCCGAGCATCATCAACAGGCCGCCGAACGGCGTGATCGCACCGAGCTTGGTCATTCCCGTGACGGTCATGAGGTAGAGACTGCCGCTGAAAAGCAGAACGCCAACAACGAAACACCATCCCGCGAGCGTGGCGGAGGCCCCGACCCCCCGATGGGCCAACCAAGCCACCAAGGCGAGCGCCAGAGCGTGGGTCAGATGATAATGGGCAGCCGTGGTCCACCACTCCATACGCTTGATGCCGTCCGGAAGCCCGTCGAGCCTGCTGCGGAGCCCGTGGGCGCCAAAGGCTCCCAACGCGACTGCGGTCAATCCGAGCACCCCGGAGAGAATGACGAAGATCCTAGACATCGCCTCGATCATGGTTCAACTCGCCCGTCCCGACCAGCTAGCTTGCTAGCCCTTCGATGGGGAACGGGCTAGGCTGGAGAAACGACCGGGGTAGTGGGAGCGACGACTCGGACATGAGCGCAGATTTCGGCGTAAACCAAGGACTGGTCGAAGAGCAGTTTCTCAAGTGGGTAGACAACCCGCTGGCCGTGGACGAAGCATGGCGCGCGTACTTCGAAGGCCTCCAGCCCGACGAGCTACCGCAGATCTCAAGCGCGGGAACGATCCTCGCGCCGGTGACCGCCGTAGGAATGTTGAGCCCGGCGCCCGCATCCGCGAGCGGAAACGGAGCCGCCGCCGGCCAGCATGAAGTTCGAGCAGCGGCCGTCGAACAGGGCGAGCCTGCAGAAGAAGGGGTTCGCAACTCGGTGTTTCTGCCACCGACGGCGGAGACGGCCCTCGATCCGGTGCTCCCGGACAACCCGGCGATCGTCTCGCGTGCATCATTTCCTCCTTCGTCCGAGTTGCTGGCTGCGACCGAGCTGCAGGCGAGGCTGAGCGCATTGATCAACGCGTATCGTGTGCGCGGCCATCTGTTTGCAAACCTCGACCCGCTCGGCATCAACCGAAACCTCCCGAGCGACGACTTCGTCCTCAAACGCTACGGTCTCGAGCACGTCGACCCCGACACGATCTTCTCCACCGGCGACTTCGCAGGGCCGACCAACGAGCCACTGGGCACGGTGATCGCACGGCTGAAGGATACCTACGCGCGAACGATCGGCGTCGAATACACGTTCCTCGAAAAGCGTGAGGCCCGCAACTGGCTCCGCGACCGGATGGAGCTCACCGGGAACCACATCGACCTCAGCCGGGAGCAGCAGATCCGCATCCTCACGAAACTGACCGATGCGGAGATCTTCGAGCAGTTCCTTCACACGAAGTACACGGGCGCAAAGCGCTTCTCGCTCGAGGGCGGCGAGAGCGTGATCCCCATGCTCGACATCCTCACCGAACGAGCGTCCGAGCTCGGAGTCGAGGAGATCGTCATCGGCATGGCGCACCGCGGCCGGTTGAACGTGATGGTCAACATCATGGAGATGAACGTCCGCCAGATCTTCGCCGGTTTCGAAGACGATGATCCCGAGGCGTACGTGGGACGTGGCGACGTGAAGTACCACCTCGGCTATTCGCTCGACCGCAAAACGGCGAACGGAAACGACATCCACATGACGCTCGCGTTCAACCCGAGCCACCTCGAGTTCGTCAATCCCGTCGTCGAGGGTAGAGTCCGGGCAAAGCAGGACCGTAAAGACGACCTCGAGCGAAAGACGGTGCTTCCGCTTCTGATCCACGGTGATGCCGCGTTCGTCGGACAAGGTGTGGTCGCGGAAACACTCAACCTGAGCCGACTCAAGGCCTTCGAGACGGGCGGAACGATTCACGTCGTGATCAACAACCAGATCGGCTTCACCACCAATCCCGAGGACTCACGCTCGACATCGTACTGCACCGACATCACGCGAATGCTCCGCTGCCCCGTCTTCCACGTGAACGGGGAAGACCCGGAAGCCGTGGCGCAGGCGGTGACCTTAGCGACGGAGTACCGGCAGCGGTTTCACGGCGACGTCGTCCTCGATCTCTACTGCTATCGAAAGTACGGTCACAACGAAGGCGACGAGCCACGTTTCACGCAGCCGGAGATGTACGCGGCCATCGAGAAGAAGAAGACCGTCCGCGAGGTCTACGTCGAGCATCTCATCCGGAGCGGCAAGCTGACCCGCGAGCAAGCAGAAGAGATCAAGGTTCGGCGCCAACAAGATCTCGAGGATGCCCTCGAGGACACCCGCAAGAACGGAAAATACAACCTCATCCCGGCATCGATGCTGGGCCTTTGGGAGGGATACAAAGGCGGGCGCGACCTCGATGTGCCGGACGCGGACACGCGATTCGATCGCGCCGAGCTCGACCGTGCCCTCGAGTCGCTGATCTCCTACCCCGACTGGTTCACCCCGCATCCGCGAATCAAACGCTTCGTGCTCGACAAACAGCGCAAGGTCCTCGAAACGGGCGAAGGCGTCGATTGGGGCACCGCCGAGAATCTAGCCTTCGCCACGCTCTTGCTCGAGGGCACTCGCTGTCGCCTGACCGGGCAGGACGTCCGACGCGGTACCTTCAGCCACCGCCATGCCGTCATATTCGACGAGAACACCGGACGCCGTTACACGCGGCTCGGTCACCTGAGCCCGGACCAGGCACACCTCGAGATCTACGACAGTCCACTCTCCGAGGTCGGCGTTCTCGGCTTCGAATGGGGCTACTCGCTGGACTCGCCGGACGCGCTCGTCTGCTGGGAAGCCCAGTTCGGCGATTTCGTGAACGTCGCTCAGGTGATCGTCGACCAGTTCATCTCCTCGTCGGAGGACAAGTGGCACCGCCTCAGCGGACTGGTGATGCTGCTACCGCACGGCTTCGAAGGCCAGGGACCGGAGCACTCGAGCGCGCGACTCGAGCGGTTCCTCTTGCTCTGCGCCGAGAGCAACATGCAGGTGGTCAATCTCACGACCCCCGCCCAGCTCTTCCACTGCCTTCGTCGGCAGGTGATTCGACCGTGGCGGAAACCGCTCGTCGTGATGAGCCCGAAGAGCCTTCTTCGCCATCGCCGCGCGATAAGCACGATGGACGAGCTCGCAGACGGCGAGTTCCAGCGCATCATCCCGGACGACCCAGCCATCGACCCGAAGAAGGTCAGGCGCGTACTGCTCTGCTCGGGCAAGGTCTACTACGATCTGCTCGAACGGCGAGAAGCCGAA
>CBDUCC010000361.1:0-4237 GCA_965365555.1 uncultured Myxococcales bacterium
TCCAGGATCGCTGCCGAGATCTCTTCGTTGCTCTGCGCCGCACTCTGCCGACGACCGAGCAGGTATCGCTTCGCTTCGGTCACCTCGGCTTCCGTCGGCGGATTCGAGCGCAGCCCCTGCAGCATGCCTACCATCAGGCTTCGCATCGACGCCAGCTTCTCGGGATCGACCCCGATCCGGAGCGCGACTCGAGCTCCGGTCCCATTCGAGTCGTAGCTGGAATCGATGTAGTAGACCAGCCCCTGCCGTGAGATCGCCTCTTTGCCCAAGCGGCCTTCGTAGCCATGGCTCAGCACATAGAGCAGTGCGCGCCAGGCCCAGGACCTGGGATCGGAGGGCGGCGGCGCCGGCACCACATAGCCCAGCTGCGCTTGGGCGACCGGGAACTCCAGCTCCACGACCCGCGACTGCTCCACCAACGAGAGAGGAGGACCGGTGGGAATCGAGACGACGGCCAGCTCTCCGAGTTCCTCCTCGAGCAACTCGAGGGCCCTGTCCTTGTCGAGATCGCCGACCAGGGCCACGGCTGCGGCACCGAGGGCGGAAGGCAACGAAGCGACTCCCAGAAGATCGTCGAGCTCTGCCGACAAGCGCGCCTCTGGACTCTGAATGGACTCGGTTGCGGGCAGGGACTCCAAAGGCCGCGCCGTGGTCAGGATGGAGCGAGCGCTTTTCAGAGTCTCCTGCAGCTCACTCGCTTCGAGCTTGAAATCGAGCGAAGTCTGGCGCCAGAACGGGGCGTCCCGACGAGCGTTGCCAGCGATCTGCGCTGCGGTCGTCGGCACCAGAATCCGCAGAAAGGCCGTCGGCGAGAAGGGAACCCTCTGGAACAGCACCGGTAGCCCGTTGCTCAGCCTCGCGATCTCGGGATCGGACGGTGGCTCGGCGGCCTGCATTGCGCGCACCACCGGTGCCGAGCTGATGGGTGTCCCGATCGCGGAGACGGGCCGAGCGATCGGCTCCACCGGCGCTCCGGCGAGGTACCAGCCGATCGTTCGTTGCTCGGGTCTGAGCCAGGTCTGCGCCGCACGCTGAACGTCCTCCACCGTCACCGCTTCGATTCTCGGCGGCAGGCTCATGAGCACTTCCAGCGAGTCGAGGCCCGCGAAGAAAGCGAGTTGATGGGCGGCATCCTCCGTCGTCTCGACATCGAAGACCAGCTCGCGCAGCAGATGCCGTTTCGCCCGATTCAGCTCCTCTACGCTTGGGGGCCGCTCTCGCAAGCCCTCCACCGCTGCCTCGATCCGGGCCTCGATCTCGTCCCTGGATGCCGACGGCTCGGCCGTGCCGGCCAGAGTGAAGACATAGGGAGCCGCGGTCGGAATGAACCAACTCACGAGATCGTCGTGGACTCCGGCCAACCGGCTCCGCTCTCGGACTGGATCGCCCCACTCGTTCTGCGAGAAGTTCACTCCAGAGCCCCCGGCCAGGACCTCCTGCAGAACGAGAAAGGAGACGTAGTCCGGATCGATCGCCGACGGAGCTCGATAGGCGATCTTGAAATGGCTGTTCGAGCCCGGGCCCTGGAGAACCAGGCGCCTGACTCCCGTTTGCGGAGGCTCGACCGTCGGAGGTGCCTTTGCCCGTCGACCGCCGGGGAGGTGACCGAAGAGCTTCTGGACACGCGCCTCCACATCACTTCTCGAAACATCACCGACCACGACCAGCACCGCGTTGGCCGGCTGGTAGTAGCGTTCATAGAAGCTCACGATGTCCGTGTGCTGAAGGCTCTCGACGTCGCTCTCCCAGCCGATCGTATTGTTGCGATACGGATGTTGCAGGAAGGAGACCGTCAAAACCGCGTCGTGGAGCAGCGAGGCCGGGTCGTTTTCGTAGCCGTGCAACTCCGCCAGGACCGCACCTCGTTCCGCCTCCACCTGATCCGCGGGGATCAGGAGGCGAGCCATGCGATCGGCTTCGATCTTCAATGCCAGATCGAGATACTTCGAAGGGAGGGTCTCGAAGTAGGTCGTCTGGTCCAACCAGGTGTAGGCGTGCCACTCCCCGCCCACCGCGTAGATTCGACTGACCACGTCCGTATCCGGAAAGTTCTGGGTGTCGCGAAAGGCCATGTGCTCCAGGAAATGAGCCATGCCCGTCTGCCCGACCTCCTCGTGACGGGCCCCCACCCGATACAGCACCTGGACGCTGACCACGGGAAAAGTCTGGTCTTCGAGAACGAT
Source organism: uncultured Myxococcales bacterium (assembly GCA_965365555.1). Lineage (GTDB taxonomy): Bacteria > Myxococcota_A > Polyangia > Polyangiales > Houyiibacteriaceae > SG8-38. The sequence goes on from CBDUCC010000361.1 coordinate 2,184, forward strand.
CAGGGTCAGTCCATTGTCGAGGCTCGAGACCTCGGCGCGGCCTAGATCGATGGCCGCCAGCGGCGAGGCGAAAGATACGAGGCTCAGCCCCAGGAAGGCCGCAATCATCCAGGTCGAGGGCCGCATGGGAATCGCCAGGCCGCTCACTCGCTCAGCTCTCTCAGAGTCTTCTTGAACAACTCCGCGATGCGGGCCAGCTCGGGCTCGCTCACCGTGAACGGGGGCGCCAGCATGACGAGATCACCTCGGGTGCCGTCGACATGTCCGATATTGGGCCAGACGATGAGGCCGTTGTCGAAGGCCTTGGCGGTGAATCGCTCCGCAAAGTGATTTCCACGCGGCATCGGTTCCTTGGTGGCCCGATCCCTCACGAACTCCACGCCGGCCAGCAGACCCTTGCCGCGCACGTCACCGACGACTTCGAACTTGCGCAGCGACTCGAGCTGCGCGAAGAACGGCTTCTCGAGAGCGGCAGAGCGTTCGACCAGCCGTTCCCTTTTCAGGTAGCGAATCGTCGCCAGGCCAGCCGCACAGATCACCGGTGTGTGTGAATAGGTCTGGGCGTGATTGAAATAGCCGCTGCCCGCAGCCAGGGCTTCGACGATCTCCCGATTCGCCACGACTGCGCTCAAGGGCGCGAGCCCCCCATTGAGCCCCTTGCCCAAGACCAGGATGTCGGGGACGACTCCGAAGTGCTCGAAGGCGAACCACCGGCCCGTGCGTCCCATCCCGCAGAGCACTTCATCGGCGATGAAGAGCACATCGTGCCGGCGACAGATCTCCTGCGTTCGCGGATAGTAGTCGTCGCGGGGCACCATCGCACCGGCCGAGGAACCGATGATCGGCTCGGCGATGAAGGCCGAGATCGTCTCGGGATCGTTCTCTTGGATCGCCATCTCCAAAGCTTCACCGCTCGAAGCGTCGCTGTCGGGATGGCGGTAGGTATCGGGCGCGGGAATCCGCGGAAACTCGGTCAGCAGCGGGCCGTAGACCTTGCGGTAGTGCTCCCTTCCGGAAAGCGAGAGCGCTGTCAGGGTGTTGCCGTGGTACGACGGAACCCGGCTGATGACCTTCCATTTTCGCTCGCGCCCCTTCTCCACCCAATACTGCCGCGCCAGTTTCACGGCGGCCTCCACAGCCTCCGATCCGCTGGCTAGAAAGTAGCTGTGCTGCAACCCTTCCGGCAGGACCTCCGCCAGCTCCGCCGCCAGCTCTTCGACATAGCGGTGGCTGAACTGGGCACCGCTCACGAACCCGAGCCGCGCGGCCTCCGCCATCGCCTCGCCGAGCTCTCCGACTCCGTGCCCGACGTTGGCGACCATCGCACCACCGGATGCATCCAGATAGCTGCGACCCGATTCATCCACGATCGTGGCGCCCGTCGCTGACGCCACGATTCGAAAGTCCCGGTCGAGACGGCGATAGAAGACCTTGCTGTCGGGATAGCGCGGGCTCAAGTCAGGACCTCTTCGACCACGCCCCGCAGGACGCTCAGATCACGCCGCGACAAGGCACGCACCGTGCGCCGCGCCCCCTCGCCGACGCGTTCGAGTCGATTGCCCAGCGAGACCGCCACCACCACCGCACTCGACGCGGCTTCGCAGAGGTAGGCCAACTGCTTGGGAAGCAGTGGGCCCGAGGTGACCACGATCGAAGCCTCGCCAATCCGCAGCCCTTCTACCTGGTACCCGGCTGAGGTCGCCCGCCGCACTTCTGCAGCCTTTTCGGTGCTGTCGCCGGAAGATGCCTCGGCAACGACCGCGTCGAGGAGTTGCGCTTCCCAGTCCGACGGCAGCTTCGGCGCCGCAGTATCGAGGCCTACGCAGAGCGGTGGCCAGCCCTGATCGATACCCATCTCCGGATCGCGTCGATGACCCAGACTGATTCCCGCGTTGTAGATCTTGCCCAGCAGGGACCTGGGCGTGATGAAGATCGGAGACGAGATCGTCGCGAACTCGTCGATCACCGGATGCCCGAGTAGCCAACGATAGGAGCCCGCGCAGCGGTAGGCCGCAAAGTACCGGCTCGGAGCGGCGTTCCAGACGTCGAGCATC
>CBDUCC010000362.1:0-4230 GCA_965365555.1 uncultured Myxococcales bacterium
GTCTCGTGTTGGAGTGATTTCATTAGATCTAATATCTGTGCCTGTATGGTTACACAGCCGGCAAAACGCCAAGCCCAGTGTATTCGGTTACTCTGGCAATTGAGGTCACAGTTTACCCATATTGTGAAGATCCATATGGATGTCCGCCCAGATTCGAGACGCGCTAGGAGGCTCGCCCCTCGATCTCCTCGTCAACAACGCCGCCACGACGGCGAATGGCGGCGGAGGGATGGAGAACATCGACCTCGACAGCTTCCATCACCTGTTCGAGGTGAACTTCTGGGGAGCCCTCCGTGTGACCCAGGCGCTGCTGCCCGAGGTTCGAAAGAGTCGCGACCCTCGCATCGTCATGGTGGGTTCGCCCTCGCAGTACCTGACGATTCCGCTCGGCGCGCAGTACCCGATCAGCAAGGTTGCGCTTGCCAAGATGACCGAAGCGTTGCGCCTCGAGCTCAAGCCCTTTGGCATCCAAGTGACCTCGCTCGAGCCGAACGGAGTGGCCACGCCGATGACCTCCTTCCCGGACCAAGAGAAGATCGACCTATGGAAGACCTTCCCCGAGCATCTGCTCCGCGACTATCAGCGCTTCTGGAAATACCCGGGAGAGGTCCTCGGAAAAACCTCGGCGTCGTTTTGGTCGCCGGAAAAGTTCGCGGACGTTACGTATGAAAAGGTGATCTGCGCGAAGAAGATGAAGCCCCGGTATGTGCTCGGCCCGAGCGCATGGATCCTTCCGACGATCAACCGCTGGGTCTCGAAGAGCGCGCAGGAGACGATCTTCGAGAAGATGTTCCGAAACTCATGACTGCCGTCCCCCCCGCTCCGACGCGGATCAGCGACTGGGACAAGCCCTGGCTCCCCATGCCGCTACGACTCTTCAACGCCGTGGCTGACTGGCCGACGCGGAACCTCGTGAAGCTCGACCTGGACTCGGTGTTGGCCGACGCGCGCAAGAAGAGCGGGCTCGACGACTTCGGCGACGAGCAATTCCTCGAGCCCCTCGGAGTGCTGTTGAACGCCCTCCGCACCGAGGCGCCTCTTTCGCCATTTGGAAGACTGGTATCTCGTCACTTCATCGTTCAGATGCTCGTCGGGCGGCTTCGACTCGAACAGCTTTACCGACAGCACCCGGAGATCGCGGACGAGGTCATCGCGAACCCCATCATCGTCGCCGGGCTTCCGCGCACCGGGACGACTCACCTCTTCAACCTCCTCGCGCAGCATCCCGCACTTCGCTGGATTCCCTACTGGGAAAGCTTGGAGCCCATTCCCGACCCAAACGAGAAGCCCGGCAAGGATGGAAGGGACCCTCGCATCAACAGAGCCGAGGGCACGCTGAAGTTCCTCGAATGGATCATGCCGCTCTTCAACGCGATGCACGAGTTCACGCCCGAGGGGCCGCATGAGGAGATTCAATTGCTGGCGATGGATTTCACGAGCGTTCTGTTCGAAAGCAGTTGGCACATTCCTAGCTATTCGGCTTGGTACAAGCAGGCCGACCGACGGCCGGCTTATCGGTTTCTCAAACGTTGCCTCCAGGCGCTGCAGTTTCTAAACCGGAAGGAGCGGTGGCTGCTCAAGACGCCGGAGCACCTCATGAACCTCGGACCTCTGGTCGAGACCTTTCCCGATGCCACCTTCGTCCAGACCCACCGGGATCCGGTCCGCATCACGGCCTCGCTGACCGTCATGATTGCGTATGGTTCTCGGATGCAGCAGAGCGGCGTCGACCCTCGGGAGGTCGCGAGGTACTGGTCGAGCCGCACCGAGGATTTCCTGCGGGCTAGCGTCGAAGATCGGCATCTCTTGCCGGCCTCGCAAGTGATCGACGTGCACTTCGAGGAGTTCATGGCCAACATGAAAGGAACCGTGCGCCGGATTTGGGAGCAGGCCGGGTTGCCGTTCACCGCGGACGTCGACGGCGCCCTCGATCGGTTCCTTGCGGACAACCCGAAAGGCAAACACGGACTCGTCGACTATCGGCTCGAGGATCTCGGCGTCAGCCCAGAAGAGCGTCGGCGGGCGCTCGCCTTCTACTCTGAGCGCTTCGGGGTCTCTGCCGCAGCGCCGCCCGCCCTCTAGGGTGCCGTGCTCGTTTTGCGGAGGATGCACCGGAACTCGGTCGGAAGCTCGCGGCCTTGGAAGTCGATGTGGACCACGTTGGCGTCGTGCCGGCGGCACCACACCTGAAGCCCCACCGACGAGAACCCGACGTCGACCTGCATGTATTCTGCCATGGAAATCGGCCCGGCCCGGCCTTCGGTGACGTCGTCCGCGCAGCGGCTGCATACAATTGGCTGCTGGATGTCGCGGAACAGTTTCGAGAGATCATCATCCATGTCCATCGATGCGCTCGACATGGGGTTTCGAATGGTCGATGGCCCCGGTTGTCGGGCCTGAGCTGAACGGTCGCCGAAGCGAGCCTCCGCGCGGGTAGAGGTGGTGGACCAAGTGGTCGTTCTGCCACAGCATCGGGAGGGTGAGTCCGGGCACGAGCAAGATGCGCGTGTCGAGAAACCTTCCCTGCACCGAACGCGGATGGTGCGGAACCCAGTCGAATGCGAACGCCAGCAGGGTCGCAGCGGCCAGGCCGGGGAGGATCCACAGCCACAGGGCCTCTCGGCCGAGACCGAGGGCGACGAGAACCACGATCCATGCTCCGAGGGCTAGGACGCCGAGCGCGGCTTGTCTGCGAACGCTCTGCGCGGCTCGCGTTCGGCTCACCTCTCCGAAAAAGAAGCTCCACTCGTACGCGCCGAGCAAGGTTGCGCAACGAGCGAGCACACCGAGCGGCTGAGTGCTGTGCACCCAGAAATCCGGGTCGCGCTCCGGATCATTGGTGTACGAGTGGTGCCGAAGGCGAATCGCTCGAAACATCGGATGCGGTGCCAGCGGGGGGAGGCCGCTCACCCAGCCGGCAAGCTCCCCGACCCAGCGAAGCCCCGGACGCGCGCCGTGCACGTTTCCGTGTGACGCCTCGTGGAGCACGGTGAACGACGCGTAGGCCAGGAGCGTCGCTCCGACCGACCCAAGCCACATCGGGATCCGCCCGCTCAAGACACCCCACCAGACCAGCCCTTCACCGCCGACGACGGCACCGAACAGGGCGAGCGTCGGCCAGGCGAGCTCGCCGACGTGCGAGCGCCATGAGGCCGGTTCTCGTGCTGTAGAAGCGCCCCTCATTGTGCGGTAGTGTTCGTGTCGATGAGGCCGAACGTCAATCTGCCGCGGGATGAAGCCCCTCGTGGCACCGTGCTCGGCCTGCTCTACGCGGGCGCCTGTTATCTGGTCTTTCAGGGCGCCTTCGTCTACTTCGTCCTGTTCTTGAACGGGTTCTGGGTGCCGAAAGGTGTCCAAGACGGCGTCCTCAGGCCGGTACCCATCGCGCTCGCGATCGATCTCGGCCTCGTGCTCTTCTGGGGATTGCAGCATTCAGTCATGGCCCAGCGGAGCTTCAAGGAGCGCTGGACCCGCCTGGTTCCACCTCACGTCGAGCGCGCTACGTACGGCCTCGCGTCTGCCGCGGCGCTTGGCCTCGTGATGATCGGTTGGTCGCCGATCGCAGGTACCGTCTGGGTCGTCGAATCGCCGCTCGCGCGCGGTGTGATCCTCGCGCTGCAGGTCGGCGCCTGGCTCTTGCTGGTCGCTGCCAGCTTCGAGATCGACCACTACGAAACGTTCGGGCTCAAGCAGCCGCTCGACGCCATGCGAGGCCGAAGCGGCGATCCGATCGACTTTCAGGCGAGGCGCATCTACCGAGTCGTTCGCCACCCGATTCAGACCGGTATCTTCGTCGGCATGTGGGCCGCGCCCGAGATGGGCTGGAGCCGCTTCGTGTTTGCCTCGTTCATGACCGTCTATATTCTCGTTGGACTCTATTTCGAGGAACGTGACCTGATTCGGCAGTTCGGCGAGCGGTATCGTCATTACCAGGCGGAGGTGCCTCGTCTCCTGCCTTGGAGGAGGCGCCGCTGAAGTAGCCACAACCAAGAACGAGGCCCGAGATCGGGGTCGACGGGAAGAGGGTGTTGGTCCATTCGTGACCAAGGCGCCCCGCTATTCACCACGGGCCGCGCGTGCACGGGGGCGAGAGACCGAATATGGCCAGCTTTCTTCGAACGCGTCAGCCGGTAGGCTGTTGATCGCCTCCCCGGTTTCTTATACCTTCGTACGCCCCGTCCCGGAGGTCTTCATGCGCCCGCGCCGCTCTGGCATTTTTCCGTTTCTTGT
>CBDUCC010000363.1:0-4228 GCA_965365555.1 uncultured Myxococcales bacterium
TTTCGCTTCCTTCTACATTTCCCACACGGGCAAAGCCCAACGTTCGCGCTACTGCTCGCCACCGTCCTCGCCGGCATCGGTTTGGGCGGACTCGTTGGGGGTGCGATCGGAAGCTCGGAAGAGAGATCCCAGCGACTGTTGCCCGGGACGGCGGTTCTGACGGGGGTGCTCTGTTTGTCACTCTACTGGTTTCATCCTGGCGGTGCGCCAAGCTACGAGTGGGGGCCAACCCTCTTTCGAGGGATGTCGCTGATGTTCCCGGTCGCGTTCCTATCTGGCGTGCTGTTCACCCTGCTGGGTACAGCCCTAAAGCAGGAGGTCATCTTCGAGACCCGCGCCGCCGGCCTCCTGACGCTCGCGAACACCACTGGTGCAATGGCCGGCCCTCTCGTGGTGGGGTTCGTCTTATTGCCAGCCTTTGGCGTCGACCGGTCAGTGCAAATCTTGAGCGGAGTCTATCTCGCGGTTGGCGGGGCGGCATGGGCTGCAGGCCTGCATCCAACAGGTCGACGGGAGCAGATCTTGGGCGCTACCGTCGCGGCGGCGTTGCTCGCAATGCTTGTCGCTTTCCCCGCGGGTGAGACTCTGAAGCGGCACCTTCGGCCAGTCATCGATCCCTTCACGACGGACATTGGCGCCGAGACCGTGGCGATGCGAGAAGGGGTGACCGAAACGATCATCTACACGGAGTTCAGCGCGTTCGGCGAACCCGTTTGGTATCGCATGCTGACCAACGGGTACTCCATGTCGGGCACGAGCGTCGAAGGCCAGCGCTACATGAAACTCTTCGTGTACCTTCCGATGGCACTGAACCCTGACATCAAGACCGCGCTACTTATAAGCTACGGGGTCGGCAGCACGGCGCAGGCGCTGACCAACACTCAAAGCATCGAGTCGATCGATGTCGTCGACATCTCGAAAGACGTCTTGGAGATGAACGACATCGTCTTTCCGGACGAGAGCTCATTTCCTCTCAAAGACCCACGAGTGCGGGTGCACATTGAAGACGGAAGGTACTTCCTCCAGACAACCGACCAGCGCTTCGATCTGATCACGGGGGAGCCTCCACCTCCGAAAAAAGCAGGGATTGTGACACTCTACACGCGCGAGTACTTCGCTCTCGTGTATGACCGGCTGACCGAAGGAGGCGTCTTCAGCTACTGGCTTCCAGTTCACGTGCTTTCCCCGGACGACAGCAAGGGGATCATCCGCGCGTTCTGCGACGTGTTCGAAGATTGCACACTCTGGGGTGGCTCCGCGCTGGACTGGATTCTCGTCGGCACACGGAATCTCGACGTTCCCGTATCGGCAGAGCGCTTCACAAGCCAGTGGGCGGATCCGATTGTAGGGCCTGACCTCTCTGCTCTGGCGGTGGAGCGACCGGAACAAATGGGCGCGCTCTTCATGGGCGGACCGGAGTTCCTCGAACAGCAGGCAGGGGATGCTCTCCCACTAACGGACGACTTCCCGAAGCGTCTCTCGGACGAGGCGTTCGATATATCGGCTGGAGTCAAGGACTACCTCCCGTGGATGGATCAGCACGAAACTCGGCGGCGGTTCGATGGGAGCGAATGGCTGGACGAGATGTGGCCCTCCGAATATCGAAACTCAGACACGAGATACTTCGTCGCGCAGTGGGAGATCAATCGCACGCTAATCGAGAAGCCCTATGAGCTCCAGACCGTCCTGCCCAAAGTGCATGCGTTTCTGACGACCACGTCCCTCTCGACTGCTCCTCTTTGGTTTCTCCAGAGTCACGAACTCCGTCAGCGTGCGGCCCGGACCGCGCTCGAAGCGGGCAGAGCGGATGCCAGCACGTACTATGAGCTGGGGCTCGCAGAGCTAGCCAATAGGAAGTACTGGCGAGCCTACGAGCTCTTCGACCGGGCCGGAAGATCCGGACTCGCAACTCAGCGGGTGCAAACGCTAATGCTCTACTCACTGTTCATGGCGAGAGACGCAAGCGGTCGGCTGGACCTCCTAGCGGAGCTGCGATCCACTGGCGCGAAGTCCAACGTTGAACCGTGGCTCGTCCCGTTCCTCGAGCGATTGCTGCCATCTCTGTGATTGGAGGAGGTGCGAGTAAAGCCTCTTGGCCCATCGGGAGTCCGAAGTGCGCGGTACTTGATATTATTTCGCGTGGTGCGGCGCGGAGAGAGGGCCTTTGTTTCGGTTGCTAGCCTTGGCTAGTTCGAGGGAACGACCGGGATTTCGATGTCGGGGCCAACGGTTTCGAAGATACAGATCTCGTCGCTCCAGACGCCGAGCGGCATGCCTTCGAGCGTGAGCTCGAACAGGAAATCACCCGACCAGTTGATGACGACAGGGTCGAAGGAGGTCGGGGTAAGCTCGAGGGTGACCTCGGTCAGCGAACCAAGCATGGTCGAGTATTCGAAGCGAGTGGGGTCTCTAAACAACGCCGCACCAAGAGGTGCTCCGACGAAGCTAGGATCGAGCGTCGTCGTCGCTTCCGACACGTTGGCGTTTCCGATCGCGGTTGACGCAGAAAACACCGCAGACTCTCCCGCATCCTGGAGAACGATGAAGAGTGGATCTTCGAATCGGACGATGTAGGAAAGTGTGGCGCTTCCCGACCCATCCGACACCACCTCCAGGGTCAACGAGGCCCCGAACGTAACCGGGCCAATCGTAGTGGGGAAGAAGGTGCAACCGTCGTCGAAACCGTCCAACTTGGTCGCCGCCCAGGTCGTCGACCAGGTGCCAGCGGCCAGCGTGGGCTTGGGCTCGCACACGCTGTCAATGCAGATGCCAGCGTCACCGTCGAGGTCGCATTCGGTACCGTCGTCGACAATGGGCTGCTGCTCGAGGGCGCACGTGAGGGCCGGATCGATATTCCAGGCGTCGAGCGTGCATGGGTTGTCATCCCGCTGGGAGCAAGTCGTGCACGGAAACTCGAACCGATCGCCATGTTCGTCGTAGTCGAAACAGGTCTGGTTCTCACACTGCGTCAACCCGGTCAGAAAGCCGAACATCACGCCCGTCGCGGCGGTGGCCACGACGTTTCGTCGTCTTGCGGGCTTTGACCGGCGCGGGACACCCATCGGTGGTGAGGATATCCCCACTCAGATCGGCTCACAACCGAGAGCCGCGGAGCGGCCTGACGCGACACCACATTCAGTACCGCGCAGTTGAGCTCGCTGTGCTGAATGTGGTGTCGCAGGAGGTGCAGTGGTTCGAGGAGCAGACGATGGTGGCTTGCAGGATGTCCGCGTCCGCTTTGCTTGGAGGCCGGAAGACTTGTCCTTCGTATCGCATCGTCGAGGCGCGAAGCCTGGCTCAGGCGCGCGAAGCGGCGACCCGGCGGCGCAACGGGGAGACCCGCTGATTCCAGATCTCGCGAAGAGCGGCCGCAGCCAGGGGTAGAGCGAGCTGGGGTTTGAGGAAATCGCTCCAAGGGGCTTCGCCCATCATGATGTCGGCCCAGGCGAAGAAAAAGGCGTCGTCGCGCTCGTTGGCGACCCGGGCCATCGAATCGACCAGCTCGGGGTAACGGGCCATCAGCTGCGAGGCCTTTTCGGCGAGCGGGAACTTGTTACCGAACTCCTTGTGCCACTCTTCTTGGTAGGCAGAGAGGAACTGCTCGTCGAATCGCCCGACGCGAAACGCATGAATCAGCGTCTCGGCGGCCTTCTCCGCACCCTCCATGGCGAACTGGATTCCCTCGCCGGTGAGCGGGTCGATGTGGCCTGCTGCGTCGCCAATGATGAGGAGGTTGTCAGCATAGCTCTTCGGGATACCACCGAGTCGAAGCCAGGCACCCTTCATCGGTTCGATCTCGTAGCCGGTGCCGAGATGCTTACGGAGGATGCTGTTCTTCTCGAGCAGGCCGTGGTGCACGCCCTTCAAATCGGAAGGCACCGCCTTGCCGCCGGGGATGATGTAGGCGCAGTAGTTCAGCACGTCGTTTGGGTGGCGGAAGATCGCGGCGTATCCGGGCAACAGGTCACGCTCCATGTAACAAACCCCGTCGGTGTCGAACGAATGCGTCCCGCCTTCGATGAAGGCGCGGCTGCAAATCGCCTGAGGGTTGTCTTTGACGATGCCGAGCGAGCGGGCGAGCTTCGAGTGGGCGCCGTCTGCGAGCACGAGGGTTCGGCTCTGGAACCGGCGGGAGCCGGAATGAACCGACCAGCTTGCCGCACGATCGTCGAACACGACCCTATCGACGCCGAACTCCTCCACGAGCTCAGCCCCGGCGCCCTGGGCC
>CBDUCC010000364.1:0-4225 GCA_965365555.1 uncultured Myxococcales bacterium
CGTTACGGTCTGTTTCCGCTCGGCCGTGGCGACACTCCTGCGTATCCCGCCGGCCGGCCCCTCACCCCCCCACCACCAAACAAGCGAGTGGCCCTCTCGGGCCACTCGGGGAAGACCGCTTGTGATGACCGGTCTCCTACTACTTGTACTGGGTGGTACAGACAGCGGGGAAGGATCAGTCGACCGGGGCGAAGTTGGCGTGCACCAGCTTCCAGGAGCCATCGATCTTGGCGTAAACGCGAGTCGACTTGGCCAGGTTGGGCTCGACCTCGCCGTCTGCGGTCAGGCCCGAACCGATGTAGTTGTAGGTCAGGATCGCCACGTCGCCGTACACCTGGACTTTGGCGTTCGCCATGTCTGCCACCAGGTTCTTCCCTGCTCCTTCGTTGGCGGCTTTGTAAAGAGTGGCGTTGAGCTCCTTGCCGTCGAGCCGGGTCGGATACCCCCCGTTGAACTCGGTGTAATCGTCGGCGAGAAAAGAAACTTGCTTGCCGGTGTCCTTCGCGATGCCCGCGGCCCACTGGGCCCTGGCGAGGGCGATGACCTCGTTGGCTACGTCGTCGTGGTGGTCCGCATAGACGGGAAGACCGATCATCAGGGACAGAACGAGTACAAAAATCACATTGCGCATACTGCATCTCCTAGGGTTGTGGCGAGCATACAGCTCTCGATGGCACCCGAAACGGTGTCTACATCGGCGATGCTGCCGGAATGTCAGTTTGCTGACAGTGCCGGAACTGTATCACCCTGGGCAATGGAAAGATACTCGGATACTGCTGGCTCATCCCGCAGGTTAGAATCACCCCGACTTGATCGGCAAAACGCTTTCCCACTACCGAATCACCGCCAAGCTGGGCGAGGGTGGCATGGGTGAGGTCTATCGAGCTACCGACAGCAAGCTCGGTCGCGAGGTGGCGATCAAGGTTTTGCCCGAATCGGTAGCCGGCGAGCTGGCTTCCGACTCGGACCGGCTCGCACGCTTCGAGCTCGAGGCGCGTACGGTGGCCGGGCTCAACCACCCGAACATCGTGGTTTTGCACTCCATCGAAGAAGAGGAGGGGATCCGGTTCCTCACCATGGAACTGGTCGAGGGCGAGAGCCTCGACTGCCAAGTGGAGCCCGACGGGCTGCCGATCGCCCGGGTGATGGAGTTGGGCATCGCGATCGCCGACGCCCTGGCGGCGGCCCACGAGAAGGGTGTGGTGCACCGGGACCTCAAGCCCGCCAACGTCATGCTGACTCGCGAGGGGCGTGTCAAGGTGCTCGACTTCGGGCTTGCGAAGCTCGAGGCACCCGACGCCGGTCTCGATGTGACCCAGGCCGCGACCCTCGCCTCACCGCTCTCGGCCGCGGGTCAGGTCGTGGGCACGGTGCCCTACATGGCGCCGGAGCAGGTGCGCGGTGAGGCCGTCGACAGCCGGACGGACGTGTTCGCCCTCGGCATCCTGCTCTACGAGCTGGCCACGGGGCGGCGGCCGTTTGAAGGCTCCACGTTGGGTGTGATCAGCACGGCAATCCTGCGCGATGCGCCGGCGGCACTGTCTGCGGTGCGCGCCGATGTTCCCGCCGACCTCGACCGTATCGTTGCCCGTTGCCTCGAGAAGGAGCCGAGCGCTCGCTTCCAGACGGCCCTCGAGCTGGGCGAAGCGCTACGGCACATGCGGCAGGCTCGGGAGGGCGGTGCGGCCGTGAAGGCGCCGCCGACCCCCGTCACGCCCCTGCTCGGCCGCGAGGAGTCTCTCGAGGCCGCCGCCGAACGCCTGCGCGATGGTGCGCGTGTGCTCACCGTCACCGGCTATGGCGGAACCGGCAAGACACGCTTCTCGATCGAGCTCTTTCGTCGCCTGTTGCCCGAGTACCCTGGCGGAGCGGTCTTCGTCTCGCTCGCCTCCGTCACTACGGCAGAGGAGGTGCTGCCGACCGTTGCCGTCGCCCTCGATATCGCCGAGGCGCAGGGCCGCACGGCGCTGGAGGCGCTCTGCACGGTCATCGGAGACCACCGCGTGCTGCTTCTGCTCGACAATCTCGAACAGGTGCTCGATGCCGCCGCCGACATCGCTGCGCTTGTCGCCCGCTGCCCCGCACTGCAAGTCATCGCCACGAGCCGAGCGCCGCTCAAGATCGGCGCGGAATCGGAGTTTGCTCTGCCGCCGCTCGCCCTGCCGGCCGCGGACGCGACGTCGCTGGGCGAGCTGGCTCGAACCCCCTCGGTCGCGCTGCTGCTCCAGCGCGCCGAGAAGGTGAAGCCCGGCTTCGCGCTTACCACCTCGAACGCGGCCCCAATCGTCGCGATCTGTCGCCGTCTCGACGGTCTGCCGCTGGCGCTCGAGCTCGCCGCGGCGCGCCTGCGCATCCTCGAGCCCAACGCGCTGCTGCAACGACTCGACCATGCGCTCGACCTGCTGACCTCCGGCGATCGCGACCTGCCGCTGCGCCAGCGTACGCTTCGCGCGACGATCAGCTGGAGCTACTCGCTCCTCGATGCCCAGGAGCAGCGACTGCTCCGCCACACCTCCGTCTTCCACGAGGGCTGGACACTCGAGGCGATGGAGCAGGTGTGCTACGGCGAGGAAGATCGCCATCGCGCCCTCGACGAGCTGGACTCGCTCGTAGAGAAGGGTCTCGTGCGCGTAGTGGATTCGGGCGGACGGTATGCCCTGCTCGAGACGATCCGTGCCTTTGCCACCGAGCAACTCCATGCCGGTGGCGAGCTGGAGGCCGCCCGGGATTCACATGCCGACTACTACCTCGACTTCGCCGCGCAGGTGGCCGCCGACATGCGCGGGCCGGAACAATGCGAGGCCATGGTGCGTGCTCGAGGTGACCATGCCAATACGCTGGCCGCCATTCATTGGCTCACCAGCCGGGCTCGCCAGGGGGACGCGGCGGCGCTCGAGCGAGGGCTGCAGCTCTGCGGTCACCTGAACTGGCCCTGGCATATCGCTGGTCAACACTTCACGGCACGCGTCCTGCTCGACGAGCTGCTCGCGCTCGCTGCTGATTCTCCCCCCAGCCGTGGACGCGCCCTCGCACAGTTGGCGGCCGGGATGGTTTCCACGGTCACGGGCGAGTGGGAGCGTTCGCTCGGCGAATGGAGGGGCGGCTACGAGGATGGCCTGGCGATCGGCGATGAGGAGATCGCCGCCGAGGGAATCATGGGAGTCGGGTACTGCCACCTGGGCGGCGGGCGCTTGGAGGAAGCGCGCCCGGTGCTCGACGAGGCCATCGCCCGCAGCGCCGGCGGCGTGAGCGACTTCATGCACGCGCTCTCGATGACCCTCGAGGGCATGCTCCTGTTCGCGACCGGCGACCTGGAAGCTGGCATAGCACTCGTCGAGCAAGCGCGACGGATCCAGGAGCGCCTCGACGATTGCGAGGGTGGTGGTGTGGCGCTCAGCTTCCTGGCACAGATGACTTTCTCAAAGGGCGACCATGCGCCAGCGCTCAAGCTGTATCGCGAAGCGCTCGCCTTGTTCGAGAGGGTCGGCGACCACCCAGAGATTGCGCGCGTGCACTGCGAGATGGGCTGGACGGCACTCGCTGCCGAGGATGCGGGCGGCGCGCAGGACTCGTTCCGGCGGGCCGTTCACGCTTACGAGGTGGTGGGCAGCGCGCGCGGGACTGGCCTCGCGCTGTTGGGGCTGGCGGCGGTCGAAGCAGCCGAAGGCCGCTCGGAGCGCGCTGTGGCTATCGCCGCGGCGGCGCACGCATTGTCGGAGAGCGCCGGGGTCGTCGTCGACCATCCGATGGATCCCGGCGTCGTCGACCGGATCGAAGCGCTCAAGGCGTCGATCCCGAAGGGCGAGCTGGACGGGCTCATCGCGAATGCAAGTGCCCTCTCGCCGGCGGAAGTCCTCACCATGATCGCTGAGTAAGGCAGAGGTCACGGGGCGCTGGTCCGCACCCGGATCCTGCCTCGGACGGGCCGATGGTCCGAAAGGGAGTCCTCCGCCAACACCTCGCCTCCGAGGGGCATGAGCTCGAGACCCCGACCGGTGCGCACCAGAATGTGATCAATGTCGGCGCTGGGCGTTCGGGAATTCCAGCTCGGCCCCGGCGCTTCGACCGGTTCGAACCCGGCGTCGAAAAAGGCCTTCATGGTGCGGCTTTCGGGGGTGTCGTTGAAGTCCCCGGCCACGATCATCGGTAGATCGAGAGTCTCGAGCTCGGCCAGCAGGGCGCGAGCCTGGGCGTAGCGGAAGGTGTCGTCCTTCGTCCAGTTCAG
>CBDUCC010000365.1:0-4217 GCA_965365555.1 uncultured Myxococcales bacterium
AGGTCGTCCTCACAGGCGCCGAAAATGGGATGGCAGGTGCCGTTGAACAGGCGGCAAACATCCTCGATGCCACTCCCGACTCGATGATGTGCCGACAGTTCGAGAACCCGGCGAACCCGGCAATTCACGCGAAAACCACGGCCGAGGAAATCTGGGAGGTGACCGGCGGCGAGGTTCACGCCTTCGTTGCGGGCGTCGGTACCGGTGGCACGTTGACCGGAGTTGGCCGCGTGTTCCGAGAGCGCAACCCGGAGATTCGTCTAGTGGCGGTCGAGCCGCGTGCGAGCGCCGTGCTCAGTGGTGGGAAGCCCGGGCTTCATGGCATCCAGGGCCTCGGCGCAGGTTTCATACCGGAGGTTCTGGACACCGATTTGATCGACGAGGTGGTCGCGGTGACCGATCTCGCAGCCGAACGCATGACCAAGCGTCTCGCGCGAGAAGAGGGTCTCCTGCTCGGCCCTTCAGCCGGTGCAAACGTCCACGCGGCGCTCGAGATCGCGCGCCGCATGAAGCCCGGCCAGAGGGTGGTCACCATCCTGTGCGACGGCGGCGAGCGCTACCTCTGCTGAGCGTGCATGGAGGATCTGGTCAAGGTCTCCCGTAGGCTGAGCCGTGCGGTCGATTCCCTCGAGTTCGCGGAGCCCGTCACCAACGTTTACAACCCGCTTCGCTACGCCCGAGCTGCCCACGAGCTCTATCTGACGCGGTTCGGCCAGCGGCCCAAAGAGGTGGTCTTCGTCGGCATGAACCCGGGCCCATTCGGCATGGCGCAGACCGGCGTCCCGTTTGGCGATATCGGGTTCGTTCGGGATTGGATGGGCATCGAAGCGAGCGTCGGCCGACCTCGAGCCGAACACCCGAAACGCCCCGTTTTGGGCTTCGAATGCGAGCGTTCCGAGGTCAGTGGATCCCGACTCTGGGGTTGGGCGAAGGACCGGTTCGGCAGCCCGGAGGCCTTTTTCGAGCGCTTCTTCGTGCTCAACTACTGTCCGCTGGTATTCCTCGAGAGCTCCGGACGAAACCGAACACCGGACAAGCTCCCGCCGGACGAGCGTGCCGCGTTGATGGCCTGCTGTGACCGGGCTCTTCGAGACTCGATCGCGATTCTAGGCCCGGAGCGCATCGTGGGCGTAGGCGTCTGGGCCACCAAGCGAGCGGTTGCCGCCCTCGAAGCGGACGGGCCGGAGGTGGGCACGGTGCTCCATCCGAGCCCCGCCAGTCCGAGGGCCAATCGCGGCTGGGCACCCCAGGCCGAAGAGGACCTGCGCCGCCTCGGTATCGAGCTCTAGGCGCGCGTTGCCGCGACATGCGCTATGCTCCGGCCTTGGGAGCGCGTGCGATGTCGAATCCGATCTTACATTTGGTCCTTTTGCTGATGCTCGCGTGGGGATGCGGGCACGAGTCTGCGGCGACCCAGCAGGTTCGGAGCGCCGCGGAGCTCGACCTCGAATGCGATGCCTCGGTCATCGAGTTCGTCGAAGACGCGCCGATGGAGAAGCGCGTGACCGGATGCGGTCGCACGCTCACGTACATGTACCGGTGCAGCCCGACCGCAGGCGGCGGTCAGGAGTGCCGCTGGAAGCCGGTTCGGAACGACGCGAACAAGCTCTAGCCGCCGTCCGGACTCGCCGCGAGGATCTCCGAACGGAGCTCCTCGACATCCGGGTTGCTCGGGTCCAGTGCCTCTGCGGCGTCCAAGGCCAAGGTAGCCGCATCGAAGTCTCCGCCTCCAACCGCTGCTCGCGCGCGCGCAAGCGCGTCCTTGGCCGCCTCTTCGCGCTCGTGAGGGGAGAGCGAGGGTGTCTCATCGCCGGCGTCGCCCTCGTTGGCGGCGTCCCAGGTCACGGCGCTCTCCGGCTCGGTGCCGGCATCGATCGCAGCCTCTGGCTCGCGAGTCTCCGTCGAGGGCTCCGGCCGCAGGTATTCGATCGCGAGCCACAGAGCGACGAGCACCACGAGCGCAACGACGATCCAGATTCGAAGACTGGCACGCTTCGCGGTCGCCCTGGGCGTCCCGCTTCCGTCGTAGGCCTCTCGAAGCGACGCGACGAGGGTCCGAGCGCTCGCGTAGCGGTCGCCCGGGGTCTTCGAAAGAGCTCTCATGACCGTGGTGTCGACTGCCGAGGGGATGTTTGCGCCTCGATTCGCCTCGCTCGGCGGAACCGGGCTGTCGTTCATCACCGCATGCGCAACCGCCATGGCCTCCGTTCCAGGAAACGCGCGTTCCCCCGACACGGCCTCGTAGAGGACTGCGCCGAACGAGAACAGATCGCTCTGCTCGCTGTACTCGCCGCCTCGCAGCGTCTCGGGTGCCGAGTAGCAAGGGGTGCCCAGAAACTGACCTTCCTTCGTCAGGTCGGCATTGGGTACGCGCGCGATGCCGAAGTCGGCGAGCTTCACCTGGCCGTTGTCCGTGATCAGCAGGTTCTCTGGCTTGAGGTCCCGGTGGATGACTCCCGCCGAGTGCGCGGTTGCCAGAGCGTCACCGACTTGCTGGGCGACCTCGAGCAAGCGCTCTCGGGACAGTGGGCCGCCCTTCTTCAGCAGTTGCTTGAGTGTTCGCCCCTCGACGTATTCGAACACGAGGTACGGACCCACGTTTGGGTCCTCTCCGACGTCGAAGATCTGAACGATGTTCGGATGGTGGAGAAGCGCAGCGGCACGGGCCTCGTTCCGAAAGCGACTCAAGAACACCTCGCGCATCTCTGCATCCAAGGCGAGGTCGCGCAGCGTCTTCACGGCAACCGGCCGATCCAGGTCGGCGTCGTGCGCAAGGTACACGTTGCCCATCGAACCCGCTCCGAGGAGACGCTCAATACGGTAGCGGCCGATCTGTGTTGGCAACTCTGCCATGGGCGCGATCTAGTGCATCGTCGGGTCTCGGGCTAGAGACGATGCAGCTTCACCGTATTCGTGCGCCCAGACGTCGGCCAGCCCAAGACCATGGCGAACGCATCTCCGCTCTTGCACAGACACTCGCGGACCATCAGCGAGGTCGCGATCCTCAATGTCTCGTCGAGTGATTCGGGAGGCACTTCGATGCGCGGGATGACACCCCACTCGAGCGCGAGGCGACGAGCGACACGCACATCGCTGGTGATGGCAAGGATCGGCGCTTTGGGACGGTGCTCTGCCAGAAGCCCTGCGGAACGCCCGTCCCCTGTGAAGACGACCACCGCTTTCAAAGGGAGGTGGCGGGTCAGTACGGCGGCGGCACGCGCAGCCGCGTTCGAAAACGGCCAGTCCTCGTCGCCCACGCTCTGGAGCTCTCCGAACTCGCGGGAGATGTCTTCGATCGACTCCGACTCCACTTCGCGAACGATTGCGTCCATCATGGCGAGCGCCTGCCTCGGATAGCGGCCGGCGGCGGTCTCCCCGCTCAGCATCACCGCGTCGGTGCCGTCCATCACGGCATTCGCAACGTCGGCGGCCTCGGCCCGAGTCGGTCGTGGGTTTCGGATCATCGAGTCGAGCATCTGCGTTGCGGTGATGACGACTTTTCCGCGTGCATTCGTCTCCCGTATGATCCGCTTCTGGACGAGCGGTACCTTTTCTGCGCCCAGCTCCACGCCGAGGTCACCGCGGGCGATCATGATGCCGTCGGTCACATCGAGGATTTCCGAGAGTCGCTCCACTGCCTCGGGGCGCTCGATCTTCGCGATCACGGGTACGCTGCCCGCGAGCCGCTTCGCTTCCCGCACATCGTCGGCAGAGCGGACGAACGAAAGGGCGATGTAGTCCGCCTCCAATTCTTCAACCGCAAAGGCCATGTCTTCGCGGTCCTTTTCGGTGAGCGCGGCTCCATGGATCGCGACCCCGGGTAGGTTCAATCCCTTGTTGTCCGACAAGGAGCCCCCATCCTCGACGATCGTGTGCACCGTGTTGCCTTCGACTCGCTCCACTCGGAGTCGAATCATTCCGTCATCGAGGGCCACCATGTTTCCGGGAGCCAGCTCGGCCGCCAAGGAATCTTCGGTGACCGACACGATGTTCTTGGTGCCCGGAACATCATCGGTGGTCAGCGCGAAATGAGCGCCGGGCACGAGGTCGATCGGTCCGTTGGCGAACCGTCCGACCCGCATCTTGGGACCCTGCATGTCTGCAAGGATTGCGATCGGTCGACGCGCCTCGCGCGCAGCCGCGCTCACGAGCCCGGCCATCTTGGCATGCGAGGCATGTTCGCCGTGAGAGAAGTTCAGGCGGGCACAGCTCATTCC
>CBDUCC010000366.1:0-4206 GCA_965365555.1 uncultured Myxococcales bacterium
AGGGTCATGTGAACGAGCTTGCGCGTTACCTCATGGAAAACGCTTACATCGACTTTCAGGGCGGCATCACGATCGAGGAAGTCCGAAAGTTCCTGCGCGACGAAGACAGTCGGGAATCACGGGCCCTCTTGTCACGGCTGATCGAGGACAATGGAATGGACGACCTGATGGTGACGATCGCCGATTGCCTCAAGGAATACCTTCGAACTGGAATCAACGAAGAAATCGTGAAGGCCCAGCTCGTCACGTACAGCGACTCTTAGGTCTCGGGGCGTCCCACTCAATCTCTGCTAGGATTTCGATGCCCATGCGCCCGATGGCACTTTGCCTCACCTTGGCGTTCGCCTTGCTTGGCTGCGAGCGTTCGTCTGAAGCCGATAGCGGCCCGAAGAAATCGGGATCCGCTGAAGTGAAGCCGGACCCGAAGAGCTCCAAGGAGCCGATTCGGAGTCTCCCTCAAGTAGATACCAGTGGGTTGGACGAGTTCTCCCAGAGCATCTGGATCGACATGGTCAACGAGATGCTCTCGCCCTGCGGCGAGCCGGTCAGCGTCGCTCGTTGCATCTCGGAGAATCGCAAGTGTAGCCAGTGCGTTCCCGCCGCACGGTACCTGGCGCGGCTGGTCGATGCCGGGTTTTCGCGGGACGAGCTTCGCGACATCTATCGGGTCCGCTACGGTGACGACACCAAGGTCACCGGGCTAACGACGAAGAACAGTCCGCTTCGCGGCTCGCCGATGGCGCCAGTGACTCTGTACGAGTTCAGCGATTTCCAGTGTCCGCATTGCAAGACCGCGGCCCCCTATCTGAAAAAGGTGGTCGAGGAGTCGAACGGCAAGGTGAAGCTCGCCTTCAAGCAGTATCCGCTGCCCGGTCACCCCAAGGCCCGCGAAGCCGCGAAAGCGACCATCGCAGCCGACAAGCAGGGGAAGTTCTGGGAGATGCACGATCTCCTTTTCGACAAACAGGACGAGCTTCAACGGGCGAACTTCGAGGATTATGCGAAGAAGCTCGGCCTCGACGTCGCCAAGTTTCGGTCGGACATGAGCTCCAAGGAAACCGAGGCGAAGCTCGCGGCCGACATCGCAGAGGGCCAATCTGCTGGCGTCGACTCCACCCCGTCGATCTATGTCAACGACCGACGCTTCATCTTCCCGCCTGACGAGCTCAGTGACTACGTTCGCGAAGAGCTGGATCAGTGAGCTGAGCTCACCCGGAGGCTCTTGCGGACGCCGCGCGGGCATCGCGGTGGTGCTGTCACTCGGCTCGCTGCTTGCCGCTTCGAGCGCCGAAGCGCTGGAGCCTGGAGAGGCCCCTCCGGCGATCGATCGGCCCGATCAGAGCGGTGCGACGGTCTCGTTGCCGGAGCTCGAGGGGAAGGTGGTGCTCGTGAACTTCTGGGCCTCCTGGTGTGGGCCGTGCCGGCACGAGATGCCGGTGCTGCAGGCGCTGCACGAAAAGTACGCTTCGGAAGGATTGGTCATCGTCGGCATCAACATCGACAGGAATTCCAAGAAGATGAAGAACTTCTTGAAGGGGTCCCCGGTGACATTTCGCATCGTGCACGACCCGAAGAAGAAGGTGGCCGCGGCCTACGAGCCCTCGGCGATGCCCACCAGTTATTTCATCGGCCGCGACGGGAAGCTTCACTACATCCACGAAGGCTTTCGCGAAGAAGACAGCGTCACCATCGAAGCCCAGCTCAAGTCTCTCCTCTCTCCCTAGGGGACACGCACCCCCCCGAAAACCCCTTTCTTTCCAACCCCTTCCAACCCCAAACGCGAATTCTTGCCCGATTACGCACTTCGCGGTGGAGCTGGAATTCAAGGCGAGTCGGAGAAATTCGCAGTTTGGTTCCCAAGTGTTTGGAAACGCATTGGTTTTAGGGGTGCCGCCTGTCCCGCTATTTGGTGGCTGCCAGCTGGGGGAGGGAGGCGCCTTTGGCGACGAAGATGCTGAGTTGCTGAGTCACGTAGTCGACGACCTCGCAATCGGCCTCGGTGAACATCGGGCCTGCGATGCCGTTTGCAAGCTGAAGCAGCCCGAACAGTCTTCCCTTGTGGACCAACGGACGGTACAGCAGCGCGCGCGCGTCCATCCCGGGGACCCCGTCCACGCGATCGTCGTAGCGCGGATCGGCCGGAGCATCCGCAAGCACGAGGACCGCATGCTCCGCCAGCGCGCTCGCCGCTCCAAGCAGGCCGGCAGAGCACGGAAAGGCGCCCCCTTTGCGCTCCTCCGCGCAGATCCCTCGGGCCGCCACCAGACGGAATTCGTCGGTGTTCACATCCAGCAGAAACGCGGCCGAGGCCTCGGACGGAACCAGCTCCTCCAGCAGACGCACCGCAAACTCGAGAGCCTCGGCACGGTTCTTCAAGAAGAGCAGGTCATGACAGGCCTCGAAGGCCGCTTCGAGCCGGTCTTCGGTCGGCGCGGGCGGTACGCTGCTAATCCGGGCTAGTTCCAAGCGTCGGACCTGTTCTTCCCGCGGAAATTCGATGTCGATGCTGGTATTCCAGTCCTTCCACTCGAGTCGGACCACGGCGGCGTGCTCCGGTGACGACTTCCATACGTGGTCGAAGATTTCGATCCGCACGTACTTCGCGCCCCGGCGTTCTTTCAGCTCGTCCTGCACCCGTCGAAGGAGCTTGGTCGCAAGCTGCTCACCGGTTCCGGTCTGCAGCGGAAGTGGCACAGCGTACATCCGCTCTCGAAAGTGGATCGGGCTCGAGGCGCTGGGCTCTTCGTCGCGTGACGCCAAGAGGACGAGCTTGTTCTCGACGCTCGCCGGTGGTGGGCTGCTCGGTTGCGGCCCGCGCCTCGCATCCCTCGGGCTCGCGACCGGTGGCGGCGGAGGCGGAGCCGATGATCTCGCACGCGGCGGGGAGGTCTCTCGACGCAGCGGCACGGGCGCCGCCGGCTGCACCCGCGCTGGTTCGGCCCACTCCGGTGTGCTTGGAACCGGGCGTTTCGTTCCCGGTGGCGGGGCAGGCGCCTTCTCGGGTTTGATCTGATACCGACGCCGCTCGCGTGCGTCTTGAATCGTGACCATCCCATTCGGGTTCACGTTACAGCTCGCACCGGGCGGAACGCCACCGGACTCTCCGATCTGCGCGCGCCCCTCCTGAAGCGCGGCCGGCCAGGTGGCGGCCTCCACCGTCCCGAGGAACAAAGGCTCGGACCCGCCGAGTCGGCTAATTTCGACTTTCCAGTGCTTCGCCACCACGCCTCGCTGCGGAGGGTTCATGATACCCGGTATCCGTTCTGAAGTCGCATCTCCGACTGGCACCCTCTGTTTGCGCGGTGTAGGTACCGCCCGTGTGGATCCTCGTCATAGGACGCGAAGGGGTCGAAGAGCGCGAGGGCAGCGCGGTCGCATGTCTCCACGAACTCGGCTGCGAAGTTCAGACGGCAACCCTTTGGGATCGTTTGGATACCGAGGATCTCACCAAAAACCCGCCGGCCGCCATTCTGATCGAGGCGGGCGATGAGGCGGACGCCGGCCGCGCAGCGTTGGTCCGCGTTCGCGCCGCAGAACCACTTCACGAGGTCCCAGTCATCATCGGCATCACGGTGAACGCGCTTTCACGTTTGGATGTGGGCGATGGCTTCGACGACTTCGCCCTGATGCCGTACGTGCCTGCCGAGCTCTACATGCGCATCCGGCGCGTCGAGTGGAGCCGGAGCGAGTTCGCCCAACAAGAACGCATCAAAATGGGCCCACTGTGCATCGACCTCGCCGCCCACGAGGTCACCATCGAGGGGCGGCCGCGCCAGCTGACGCATCAGGAGTTCGCGCTACTGAGCTTCCTCTGTCAGAACCGCGGCCGCGTCTTCTCGCGCCGGCAGCTGCTCGAGCGTGTGTGGGGCGTCGACTACTACGGAAGCAGCCGCACGGTAGACATTCACGTTCGTCGTCTCCGGATGAAGCTCGGTCACTCCGTCAACAACCTCGAGACGGTCCGTGGTGTGGGCTACAAGATGAAGGAGCCGTGATGCTCGGGCCGCTCGCGATATCGGCAGGCGATCCGGCGGGCGTCGGGCCTGCGGTGACCGCAGCGGCTCTGGCCAGGCGTCTCGGCAACGACCGGGCGCTGGTCTACGGTGATGCCGAATGGATGGAGCGTGCGCTTCGACGCTTCGGCTTTGAGGCGGTTCGCCCCGTCGAGCCCGCCACCCCCCCCGGCCAACTCGTGGAGACGGCCCT
>CBDUCC010000367.1:0-4191 GCA_965365555.1 uncultured Myxococcales bacterium
GGCGGCGGTGCGGCGATCTCGGAAAAGTCGATCTCCACAAAACCGGCCGGCACGCCGAGACCGAGCAGCAGAAGAAGGAGGGGCAAGCCGATGACGAGTAGCCAGGGAAGCGAAGCCACGTCCTCCTTGAAGGTGTTCGCGAAGAGACCGCCGAGACCCACGGTGCTGCCCCTGCGGCCGATGAGGTATCCAACCTGGGCGTGCGCGGCGCCCCCGCGCACCGGCGAAGCGATCGCGCGGGCACGTTCGCCGACTTCGATCGAGCCGGTTTCCTCACCCATTGTCGAGATGGCCCGAGGAGCGATGTCCATGAGCTCAGAACTGCTGAGTGCCGTGGCCCCACCCGAGTGTGAAGCGATTAGCTGATTCCCGTAGAAGAACACCACCGATGCCTCGGGCAGCTTCGCTCCGAGCCGACGCGCGAGCTCGTCACTGACCTTCATGCCGTGCACGATGGCCCCGACGTATCGGCCTCCATCGAAGACCGGTCGTGCTGCCATGCGGTAGACTTCGCCGTTGTAGACCCACACGTCGTCTCGCATGAAGCCTCGAAGCGCATCACGGACGAGCGGCATCTTTCCGAGCTGATCCGTTCCGCTCGTTTCTTTTTCGAGCGTTGCGACGACTTCTCCCTCGGTATCGACAGCGAACACCATGTCGCCTCGTCCTTCTTCGAGCTCTGTATTGAGCGCGTTCAGTTTGATGCTCAGACGCCGACGGACGTTTGACTTGGGCGTTCCTGCGCGACCGCTCGAGCTTCGAAGCGTTTGACGAACTTCCGGTTCGACCGCAATCGATGCCAAGGCATCGAGGCGGAGGCGTGCGTCCAAGCGCATCCAGAGCTCCGCCTCGACCCGGTCTCTGCGAAGCTGCTCTTCGAGTTGGAACTCCGCCTCCCGGCTCGCTGCGGACTTGTTGAGAAACGCGCCTGCCAGTGCACCGCCGACCGCGAGGGCGAGGACCAAATACCAAAGTCGAGACAGCATCGGTTACTTCCTCCCGCTCTTGATCATCTTGAGTGGATCGACGACCAGCGTCTTGTCCGCTGACACCGTCACCCGACGCACAGCGACCTGGTCGCGGCCCCGAAGGATTCGAAGAGAGTAGGGACCCGGCGGCACGTCGTCGAAACGGAATTTGCCGGCGGCCGTGACACTCGCACAGGCGACTAGCTCTCGGATCGAATGCAGTTGACCTTCCACGTGTCCGTAGATGTCATCACTCAGAGACCAGGGGCCCCCGGCGGGTACGGCAATCACCCGTGCCTTGCCCGGCCCTGCTTCGAGCGGAGTGAACCCGGGCAGACCTTCTACCGCAAGTTGATGCGTGAACGGGTCGCGATTCTCGACGCGAATCTGGGTTCCCGTTCGCGCGGCGAGCGTCGATGGGTCCAGAGCGCCGCCTCGAAATCGAAACGTGCATCCGATCGGAGGTCCGGTGAACTTTCCGGTGAGCACCGCGAGGACGTCGTCGTGATCGCCGGCGTCCTTCTGTTCGGGAAGCGCTCCGTTCCAGACGCGCCAATAGTGGTCTTGCCGTTGCGCGTCGGACTCGGCGGCGTTGCGTGGGCTCGGCATGACCGATCCTTCGATCGTCTCCGCCGACACCACGCCGAATGCCATCAGCACTACGGCCGCACATCCGCCCCCCAACACGATCCAGTTCTTCAGAGCATTCATCGTTATTTATGTATTATTACAGCTAGATTGAGAGGGAGGGTACAAAATTCCCGATTTCGGAACCGTCAGGTACCGACCCAGCTTCGATCCGAGCTCGGGCCCGCTCGGCCTACAGAGACGAATAGTCGATGAGCTTGATCGGCTCCGGATGCAGATGAGCGCGCATCGAGCGGGTCATCCCCCCGGGATCACCCCCGATTTCAATCGCCGTCGGGTCCTCGAACTCGAACTCCACGTCGTCGGCGTAAAAGTCGATCAGCTCTTCGTGTCGGAAGGTTCCCCGCCAAGCGCTGAGCATGTGTGCAGCGATTCGCAGCGGGTGCGTCGCGACCACACGGAGGCAAAATCGATCGTCCGGACGCCCCTCGGCGAAGGGAAACACCTTCGCGCCGAACCCCCAATAGGGGATGGTCGACGCCAGAGCGGCGATGCAGGGGCCCTCGAAGACGGTGTCGTCGACTCGAATCGGCGTTCCGGTCGGGCGGCCTTCGGCGTCGAGCCGCGTGATCGGTTCACCGCGGTTGACGATGCGCACGCGCATCCCGGGTCGAAACGCGAGCTCTGGAATCGTCCGGGTCGGAATAGAGATCGCATACGAGACTGCACCGGTGGCCCGTCTCCCGATCCAAGGGAGCCGCCGCATCAGGTCACGGACTTCGTGAAAGTGCTTCAAACCAAGCGCGTCGAAGCCGGCGCCGGCGAACGGCGTGAGCAGGTCTTGAACTTCGATGAGGCGGAAGTCCCGGTGCGGGATTCGCTCGGCCAGCTTCGCGAGATCGGCGAACATGCCGTCGCGGCTGGTTCCCGCACCCAGGGCCCAAGCAAGTGAGTTTCCCGTGCCGAGCTTCAGCAGACCGAATGCCGGCGGCTCTGTGCCGCGCGTGCGGGCTTCGCGCGTGATCGCCGTGACCATCTGCACGAAGGTGCCGTCACCCCCTCCGGTGAGTACGACGGGGTACTCGTCATCGACGATCTCGAGCGCGATTCGGTGCGCCTCTTCGAGGCTTCGCGAGAGGAAGAGGTCACCGCTGCCGACCAGCTGATCGAAGCTCTCGACTAGCTGGTCGGTGACTTGGCGCGCGTTCCCGTTGAGTACGACCGCGACGCGGCCGGCTTTGTGGCCCACTTCTCTAGAGGCGGACGAGCGCCGCTCCCCAGGTAAAACCGGAGCCAAACGCGGGCATGAGGATCAGATTGCCCTTCTTGGCGCGCCCTTCTTGAATCGCCTCGCTCAGCGCGAGCGGGATCGAGGCCGCGGTCGTGTTGCCGTACTTCTGAATGTTGTGAACGACCTTCTCCGGTGGGATCTCGAGCTTCTGTCCGACGAACTCGTTGATGCGCTTGTTCGCCTGGTGCGGAACCACGAGATCGAGGTCCGCGGGACTGATCCCGTTCCGCTCCATCACGGACTTGGCGACCTCCGGCATCTTACTCGTCGCCCATCGGAACACCTGCCGACCGTTCATCGAAGGAAAGGCCTTGCGCTCGTCGATCATCTCATGAGTGATGCGAGGCATGTGGTTGCTCGCAGGAGCTTCGAGCCAGAGCTCCTTCGCGCCGCTGCCGTCCGCATGAATCTCGACGTCGAGCACGCCTTCATCCTCGCTCTCGGTCGGGCCGAGCAAGGCGCAGGCCGCGCCATCTCCGAAGAGCACGGTCACGTCGCGTCCTTCATCGGAGAAGTCGAGACCCGTCGAGTGAACCTCGGCACCGACTAGGGCGATCCGCTCGTACATCCCGCAGCGAATCCAAGCGTCGGCGACCTGCAGCCCGTACAAGAAGCCGCTGCACTGGTTTCGAATGTCGAGTGCCGGAACCCCCGGCAGCCCGAGCTTGTCCCCCAGGAATACCCCACTGCCCGGGAACTCGTGATCGGGCGAGAGCGTCGCGAAAATGATGGCGTCGATCTCGGAGACGTCGATCCCGGCGTTCTCGCAAGCCATCTTCACGGCATTCACGGCCAGGCCGCTTGCTCCGATCCCGTTTTCTTCGATGTAGCGCCGTTCTTTGATGCCCGTGCGCTGCTGAATCCACTCGTCGCTGGTGTCGAACAGCTTGGCGAGGTCGTCGTTGGTGACGACCTTCGTCGGCACGTAGTGCCCCATCCCCAAAATCGCGGTCCTGGTCATCGGAGAAGCCCCTTCCGGTTTGGCCGAGCCTAGCCAAGAGCAGAGTGGACCACAAGTGGGGTGGGGCTGCACGAACGCCCGGAGCTGAGGTAGCTTCGGCCCATGAGAAGCAGAGCCCTCCATGTAGCAGCCGCGATCCTCCTGCTCGGCCTCGGATACCTTGCAGGAAACGCAGCCCCTTCCTTCGCGGACGCCGAAGATCCCCTCATGCGCAAAGCCGTGCAGGAGCTCAGCAACATCCGTCGAAGCCTGGACCGCATCGAGCGCAAGGTCGGCCCATGACCGTCAGTTGCGCATCCACCGGCATACGCTAGTGACACTTCTCGCACGGCCGAGTGGCGGAATTGGCAGACGCGCCGGATTCAAAATCCGGTGTCCTTTGG
>CBDUCC010000368.1:0-4180 GCA_965365555.1 uncultured Myxococcales bacterium
TTCATTTTGTTCTGGGTCTCCTTCACGCCCTCCAACCCCCAAGTTGGTTACACGCCGAAGCAGCCCGTTCCCTACAGTCACCGCCTCCACGCTGGCGAGCTCGGCATGGACTGCCGCTACTGCCATTCGCAGATCGAGCGGTCGCCCGCGGCCATGGTCCCGCCGACGCCGCCCTGACTGGGCTGCCACTCGGTGGTCCACACCGCGTCGGAAAAGCTGACGCCGGTACGGGAGAGCTGGGAGACTGACGAGTCCGTGGCGTGGATCCGTGTCCACCAGATCCCCGACCACGCGTTCTTCAACCACAGCGCGCACTTGAGCGCCGGCGTGGGATGCGTGTCCTGCCATGGCCGCATCGATCAAATGGAGGTCGTCGGCGTGGTCGAGCCGATCGCCATGCAGTGGTGTTTGAACTGCCACCGCAATCCCGAGGAACACATTCGCCCTCCCAGTGAGGTGACCAACATGAAGTGGGAACCGGATGAAGCTTGGCTCGCACAGCGTCCCGAAGTCGCTGCCGGGCTCAATCCACCGTTGAACTGTTCGGGGTGCCACCGATGAGCCGCAGAAAGAGCTATGAGCTGAGCGTCGGCAAGGGTCCGTCGATGTGGCGGACACTCGAGGACAAAGAGAGAGACTTCGACGAGCTGCAGCAGCTGGCCGAGGAAGAGAGCCCAGGCGGTTTCGTCACCGACCTGCTGAGTCCCAAGCAGCTCGTGTCCAGGCGCTCTTTCGTGCAGGGTTCGTCGATCGCGGCGCTTGCGGCAGGTCTTCAGGGCTGTGTTCGCCGACCCGAGAGCGAGATCCTGCCCTACAGCAAAGCGCCGGAACACGTCATCCCCGGGGTTGCCTCGCACTACGCGACGGTGACCGCACGCGGTCGCGACGCTCTCGGCGTGGTGGTGACCAGCCACGATGGCCGGCCGACGAAGATCGAAGGCAACCCCATCCACAGACGGAGTGCCGGAGCCACCGACGTTCGGGGCCAGGCCTACATCTGGGATCTCTACGACCCCGATCGGTCGCAATCGCCGGCCAAGCGGAGCGGCGGAGCGCTGGTCAACGTCTCCTTCGAAGAGCTCGACAAAGCCCTCGAAACGCTGGTGAAGAAGCACGAGAGCGACAAAGGCAAGGGCCTCCGTTTTCTCGCTCGCATCTCGAACAGCCCGACCTTTCGAAGGATGCGCGACAAGACACTAGCCCGCTTCCCCGAGGCAACGTTCTACACGTACAGCCCCGTCGACGACGACAGCGTGCGCGAGGGCGCCGTCATCGCGTTCGGTTCGCCTCGCCATGTGACGGTGAATTACGCGGTGACCAAGACCGTAGTTTCGATCGGCTCGGACTTCCTTGGCACCGAGCCGGGCGCGGTCGCCAGCGCGCGCCAGCTCGGATTCAGGCGCACGCAGGTGGACAGCCCAGACAAGGTCGACCGCAGGCTCTACGTGGTGGAGTCGAACTTCACGATCACCGGCGGCATGGCGGACAATCGACTCCGATTGCCGAGCTCGCAGATGGAGCGTTTCGCTCAGCTTCTCGCTGTTGCGCTGCAAGAACGCGGCGTAGCTGCGTTGCGCCCTGTGGTCGGGGCACTCGGGCGAGTGTCCGGTGATGGGATTGACACTGCCTTCGTCAATGCGATTGCAGACGAGCTGCTTGCGAACCGAGGCTTCGGAGCGGTGGTGCCCGGCTCGCATCTTCCGGCGCGGGCTCACGCGTTGGTACACGCCATCAACTACGCCCTCGGCAACGTCGGCAAGCACAAAGACAGGCCGGTTAAGATCAGCACTCCGATCGACGAGGCCGAGCAACCCAGCCGCACGTCGATCACGGCGCTCGCGGCCGAGCTTCCGCAGATCGAGACGCTCTTCATTCTGGACGGGAACCCGGTGTACGATGCGCCGGCCGATCTCGAGTTTGGCAAACTACTCGACCGCGACGGACTCACTTCCGTTCATCTGGCGAGCCACCGCGACGAGACGTCTCAGCGAACCAGCTGGCACATCCCGATGGCGCACGAGCTCGAAGCCTGGGGCGACCAAGAATCGCTCGATGCGATGGTCGCCGTGCAGCAGCCTTTGATCGCGCCCTTGTACGGGGGGCGAAGCGCCATCGAGCTTCTGGCCTATCTCGCCGGCGAGCAGACCACGAAGGGCAACGAGCTCGTTCGCGAGACGCAGGACAAGGCGCTTACGGGGCTTGCTTCGATCTTCGGCGCGCTTGGAGCGGTGCCGGACTCGGTGAGTGCCGATGGCGTGTGGCGTGGTGCTTTGCACACCGGGTACCTCGTTGCGACGCAATATCGAGATGTCGAGATGAAGATCGACGCGGTCGTCGCCGCCCAGAGTCCGGCCGATGCTCCTCAGCTCCCATCCCGCGAAGCCTTCGAGGTCAACTTTGCTCCGGATCCGGCACTTTGGGCTGGCGAGCACGCGAACAACCTCTGGGCGCTCGAGCTTCCCGACCCGATGACCAAAGTCGTCTGGGACAACCCGGCGCTGATCTCGCCGGCGACCGCCTTGGCCCTCGGCGTCAAGAACGGACAGATGCTTCGCCTCTCGAAGGGGGATGCACAGATCGAGGTGCCTGCGTGGATCCTGCCCGGTCATGCCGACTTTTGCATCACCGTGCAGATGGGTTGGGGTCGCACCGCTGCGGGCCGCTACGGCAACGGTAAGGGCTTCGACGTATTCCCACTTCGTACCAGCGATGGGAGGGACGTTCTCACCAACGTGAAAGTCGAGCCGCTTCGAGAGTCGTATGCGATCGTGCAGACGCAAACGCACGACCGGATGGAAGGGCGCCCGATCGCGATCGACGCGACGGCAGACGAGTACCGCAAGGAGCCGGACTTCGCTTCGTATCGCTCCGTTGATCCGGTGAACACACCGCCGCTCTGGGCGCAACAGGACTACAGCACGGGGCACCAGTGGGGGATGGTCATCGACCTGAACGCCTGCTCGGGATGCAACGCATGTGTCGTTGCCTGTCAGTCGGAGAACAACATTCCAGTCGTCGGCAAGTTCGAGGTCGAGCGCGGCCGCGAGATGTCCTGGCTGCGCATCGACCGCTACTTCGTCGGTGACGACGAGGACAACCCGGAGATGGCAGTTCAACCGATTGGCTGCCAGCAGTGCGAGGAAGCCCCCTGCGAGAACGTCTGTCCGGTCAACGCGACCGTTCACTCGCCCGAGGGTCTCAACGACATGTCGTACAACCGCTGCGTTGGAACTCGGTACTGCGCCAACAACTGCCCCTACAAGGTCCGGCGCTTCAACTATCTCGATTGGCACGGCCATCTCGACGACAAGTTCGGCTGGTACAAGGACTTCCCCGAATCGCGGAAGCTGCAGTTCAACCCGAACGTCACGGTTCGCATGCGTGGCGTGATGGAGAAATGCACGTACTGCGTGCAGCGCATCGAGGAGGCGAAGATCTCGGCCAAGCGCGACAAGCGCGAGCTCCGCGACGGCGATGTCGTGAGCGCGTGCCAGCAGGCTTGTCCGACGATGGCGATTTCCTTCGGCGACCTGAACGACCCGAACAGCCGCATCGCGAAGAAGATGAAGGTCAATCGCAACTACAAGCTACTTCCCGAGATCGGTGCGCGCCCGCGCACCTCCTTCCTGGCGAGGATTAGAAACCCAAACCCCACGCTGAAGGGAAATGGGTAGGAACTCATGAGTAGCTACGAAGCACCCATCAAAGAGCTCGGCGAGACCTATCTTCTCCCCGAAGGCACGACCGCTCACGAGGTCACAGAGACCATCGCAGGCGTCACCGAGACCGCGGCACCTCGTGGCTGGTGGCTTCTCTTCCTGCTGTCGCTCTCGGTCCTTGGCGTCATGGGGGCCGCGCTCGCGTACCTCTTCTATCAGGGCGTAGGTGCCTGGGGTAACAACGCTCCGATCTACTGGGCCTGGGACATCACGAACTTCGTCTGGTGGATCGGTATCGGTCACGCCGGCACGCTGATCTCGGCGATTCTCTTCCTCTTCCGTCAGAAGTGGCGGACCAGCATCAACCGTTTCGCGGAGGCGATGACGGTGTTTGCGGTTCTTTGCGCAGGCCTCTTTCCGGCCATTCACACCGGTAGGCCCTGGTTCGACTATTACCTCTTCCCGCTCCCGAACCAGATGGACATGTGGCCGAACTTCAAGAGCCCGCTCATGTGGGACGT
>CBDUCC010000369.1:0-4177 GCA_965365555.1 uncultured Myxococcales bacterium
CGTCGCCGTTCCGAAGGCGGCCACTCCCCCATGTGAGCCCGAGGAAACCCGAGCGGCGCGAGCAGGTCGTTCCGGTGTAAATGGGTAGGGCGTTTTGGGGGCCCACTTGGAGTTGCGATACCTTCCAATCCGCCGGTTTCGGCCACGGGGGACGCCGTGGGGAAGTTTGCTCGAACGTTTTCGTTGATGCATGCGTCGTGGGAGGTGCTGAAGCAAGACAAAGAGCTGCTCCTCTCCCCCTTGTTCTCCGCGGTGGGCTGCATACTCGTGCTTGCTTCGTTCGTGGGACTCTTGGGCATGGCCGGGTCGCTCAGCAGCTTCCGGGTGGTTCCGATTCTGGTCGTGGAAAACGAAGGGCCCATCGACTTCATGGTCTTTTCGTTGCCGGCCGTCTTCATCGTCATTGCAGGTGTGGTCGCAGGGAACCTCACGCTCGTCATCCTCGGTGTGCTCGCGGTCATTCTCATCGCGCTCGCGCAGTCCGCCCTCCAGGGCATCTTCCAAGCGGCGCTCCATCTCTACATGCGAGATGGCGTCGCCCCCGAAGGATTCGACGCGAGCGAGCTTCGAGCGGCTATCGGATAGACGGCGCGAAGCGCGCCCTGTCGGTCCGAGCCCCGCCCTGTTCGTCGACATCTCCGGTCGGCATGGGGACCAAGACGCTTGAGTGAGACACGCCCAACTGCGTACTCTCCGCCTGGGAAGGAGTCAGGATGACAGAGTCACTCTACGAGCGTTTGGGCAAGAGCGAAGGAATTGGACGCATTGTGGACGACGTGATGGCTGCGCACCTCAAGAACCCCCTCATCAAGACGCGCTACGAGGCGATTGAAGATCTCGATCACGCGACCAAGATGGCGGCCGAGTTCTTTGCCGCAGGTTCCGGCGGGCCCGATCCATACTCCGGACGCGATATGTTGACGACACACAAGGGAATGAACATCAGTGAGCAGGAGTTCATCGCGGTCGTGGACGACATCATGTGGGCGCTAGACAAGCACGGCATGACCGACGACACGAAGAAGGACGTCCTGGCGATCTTGTACTCGCTGAAGGACGAGATCATCCGCGTGTGATCGGCCTGGCATCGTACGGCGTCGCCGAAATCGAGGCAGGGCTCCAACCGCATGGTGGTGCCGTCATGGAGAAGGGGTGATCATGAACAAGATGCATGGGGCAGTCATCATCGGCGGCAAACGCCAAGTCGAGCTGAGAGAGTTTTCGGTGCCTGAACCCGGACCCGGGCAGGTCCTGTTGCGTATGAAAGCCGCTGGAATGTGCGGCAGCGACCTGCACAACATCTACCGCACGATGAACCTCGATGACCCCGGTCACTACCAAGGCTGCATTGCCGGGCACGAGCCCTCCGGAATCGTCGAAGCGATCGGGCCCAACTGCAAGACATTCAAAGAGGGCGACCGGGTGATCGTCTACCACATCACCGGCTGCCGGAACTGTCATGCCTGCCGCAAAGGCTGGATCGTCAACTGCACCACGGACCAAAGGAGTGTGTACGGCTGGCACAGGGATGGCGCCTATGCCGACTTCATGCTGGCAGAGGAATACAGTCTACTGAAGCTTCCGGACGAACTGAGCTTCATCGACGGTGCCATCATCTCCTGCGGATTCGGCACCTCGTTTCAGGGTGTGCGTCGCGCGGACGTGTCGGGTTACGACACGGTCCTAGTGGTGGGCCTTGGCCCCGTGGGTCTTGCGGCTGCGATCATCTCCAAGGCACGCGGGGCCAAGGTGATTGGCGTGGACGTGAACCCTGAAAGAGTGGCTACAGCCGAAAAGTTCGGCTGCGATCTGGGGCTCATCGCTGATGATGAAGCCCTCGACAAGATCAGGGAGTACACGAACGGACGTGGTGTTGAAGTGTCCCTCGAGTGCTCTGCCTCCCAAGCCGGGCGAATGCTCTCTCTCGAAGCGGCTCGGCTCTGGGGCAGAGTCGTTCTTCTCGGTGAACACGGTCACCTGAGTCTCAATCCCAGTTTCACCATCATACAAAAACAACTCACTGTGCATGGGTCGTGGATGTCTGGCATCTCCGAGATGCAGGATGCGATAGAGCACATCGTGCGTTGGAAGATCAGACCTGAAGATATCGTCACTCATGCCTTCCCACTCGCGCAGGTGAGTGAGGCTTTTGAGCTTTCCGATGCGGGTGAAGCTGGCAAGGTAGTCTTCGTGTGGGATTGAGCGAGGGGCATGCGCTTCGCGCTGCTGCTTCGCGGCCTTGCGGTTTACGAAACCCAAGGTGCGCTCAATGCTTTGAGGAGCCAATCGCCGCGTTGCGGAAGCTGTCGAAGTGCTCTGGGAGGTGTCTGAAATGTCCGACGGGAAGGGAGTGGCTGGACAGCCCCTCGTTGATCAACTCGAGAGCGGACGACCGGACAGATGCATGACGAGCTCGACCAGGCCCAAGCCGACGACGACCGCGGCCAGGATCCAAAGAACGATCTTTCCTTCCGTCGAAAGGGAAAGGTCACCGATGGCGAGGTAAGCCACCAGGGCGCCGCCACCGAAGAGGTTGATCGCAACAGCCCCTCCAGTGCCCAAACCCACCCACGATGAGCTGGGCTCTCTTCTGAATTCGATGGCCAAGGCGACCCCGATTCCCAAGATCACGGCCCCGAGGATCCGCACGTAGAACGCGCTGCTGGGCAGAGGCAAGCCCAGCCACTCTACGAGGCTCGGGGGAAAGATCAGCAGCAGCAAGCCTAGGAGAACGTTCACGACCGAGTCGAGCGCGATGAGGATAGAGCCCACGTGCCCTTCATATCACCCATGGGCCTTCTGCATCCAGCTACCGATCTGCAATTCCTTTTCCAAGAAGACGGTTGAAATCGAACAGCCGGGAGCTCACCTGATTCCGACGATTCTCGAACCGTTTCGCACACAGGTATGGAGGAGACCACGTCACTTGGTCCATCGTCTCTGGGCTCAGGGACCTAGGAATCGACATCGTCATCCTCGCCGCCTTCGCCAACATCGACCTAGGATTCGTAGCTATCCGCCGAAACGAGAGCACGTTCCTAAGAGACCGCTACCTCAATCAAGAGCTCATCGACAAGGGCCACGCCAAGCCGGTGTAGTTGCGGCCTGTTCGCCGAGCCTTGGCCTCTACTCGAACCGCGGAGCCGGTGGCCTCGCGCGACCCTGTGCTCTCGCCACGCGCTGGTCGACGAGTTTGGCAATCTGCCGCATGCGGCGCATCGGCGCTGACGATTCCCCTTCCTTGAACGCGACCTCCGGCAGCTCGCCACGCGCCCTCGTGTACATATTCGCGATTCGGAGTGTACGACCATCGTCCAGACTCATCGTGACAGCCACCGCCCAGGCCTCAGCGCGCACCCGCCCCACGCGTAGGTAGCTCACCTTGCTCGTTCGCTTCAGAGGCCCAATCCCTCGTTCGAAGACCAAGAAGTCTCCGTGAAACGAAGTCCGAACTCTGTACCACCAGTTGGTCGCGAAGAAGAACGAGGACAACCCACCCAGGAGCCACGCCCATCCGCCGGGGACCGCGGTCTCCGGCGAAAGCAGGGCCGCTGCAACCACAACCACGAGGAATGCGCCGTTCATGCCCCCGGCTAGCGCGGAGAAGCTCGGCCGCCACGCTGCGCGCCACCTCCTGCCTTCGGCAGCTCTCGCGTGCCCCCGCACCTACCCAACCGGCACCACCACCTCAAACGCCTTCCGCCACCGCTTCCCCATCCGCACCGCCGCAAAGTCCGCATCAATCGTCAAAATCCGCCCCACATCGAGCCGCTCCGCCAGCGCCACAATCGACGCATCGACAATCCCAAGCCTGAGGTCCGCAAACTTCCGGTCCACCTGCGCCGCCCGCTCCACGTCATCGAACGTCATCGGCTCATACGCATAGGCCCCCTGCGTCACTTCTTTGAGCAGCCGCCCCATGTCCTCTCGTCGCTTCCGCAAGTGCCAGTCGACTTCGGCGAGCACGAGCGATGGAACGATCGCCGGCCGTGCATCCCGCAGCGCGCTCGCGTACGCTCCGTACCCGGCCAGCGCATAGATCCACCCCCCGGTGTCCAAGATGAGCGGCCCCCGAATCGCCTGTCTCACCCCTCGAAGTCCCCAAACTCATCGCCCTCGAGCGACGTCCGTTCCGGCCGACGGAGCTGCAGCCAACCCACCGAGGGCCCCCCGCGCC
>CBDUCC010000370.1:0-4168 GCA_965365555.1 uncultured Myxococcales bacterium
TGGCCGGCGGTGAACAATGCGCACCGACGGCCCCCGCTCAGCACGGAGCAAGTGATTCACCCGCAGAAGTACTTCGACCGTGAACCGCCGGAGCGCATCGACGTAGCGGACGATCAGGAGCTTCTTGCGAGCGGATTCGAACGCGTCGAACAAGACACGCTCGGAGAGTTGGAGCTGAGCGTCTACCTCGGACAGCGCAATCCATCGGGCACCAACGACGAGGCCGCCGCCGGCTGGGCTGGCGATCAGCTCGTCGTCTACCGCCGCGGCGAGGAGTTGGGCGTCGTATGGTGGACGACCTGGGATAGCGAAGCGGACGCCGACGAGGCATATCGTGCGGCCCGAACGGTCGCCCCGAGCGGCACGCCGTCATTCACCGATCGCAAAGGCCGAGCCGTGCTCATCGTCCTAGGGCTTCCCGCCAAGCTTCATCGGTCGCTGCGGAGCCAGTTCACGAGCTTCGCCCGGGCGATCAAAGCCCGTCCTGCGCCCCCGACGCTTCGCCCA
This sequence comes from uncultured Myxococcales bacterium, assembly GCA_965365555.1. Lineage (GTDB taxonomy): Bacteria > Myxococcota_A > Polyangia > Polyangiales > Houyiibacteriaceae > SG8-38. The sequence continues at coordinate 508 of CBDUCC010000370.1, forward strand.
AGCCCCCTGTATTGAGGTTGTCGGGTTTGGCGGCACGGGCTACGAAGCGGCCATGGAACGGGCCTCTTGGGACGAATATTTCATGGACATCGCGGTCGTCGTCGCTCGGCGATCGACCTGCCCTCGCAAGCATGTGGGCGCGGTCATCGTACGGGACAAGACGATCCTCTCGACCGGTTACAACGGCTCCGTTCGAGGACTCCCCCATTGCGATGAATCCGGCCACATGATGGAGGATGGCCACTGCGTCCGAACGATCCACGCCGAGGTCAACGCGGTCATCCAGGCTGCCAAGAACGGAAGCGCCGTCGACGGAGCAACGATCTACGTCACGGCGTCCCCATGTTGGAACTGTTTCAAGACGATCTGCAACGCCGGCATCAAGCGCATCGTCTTCGAGGAGTTCTACCGGGACGAGCGCATCTTCGAGGTGTCTCAGGCGCTCGGCATCGAGCTGGTCGAGCTCCACCGGGAGCTCAATCGCGCCGAGGCCACACCTTGACGGCCCTTTGCCACGGCAGTACGAAACGCGCCTGGCAAACCTCCTGAAAGCCCCCAATGGAATCTGAAATTCGCGAGATCAGCCCGGTGCTCTTCGAGGTCACCGTCGAGGTGCCCTGGGACCGAATCCAAAAAGACCTCGACGAGACGTACAAAGAGCTCGGGAAGACGGCACGCGTCCGCGGTTTCCGTCCCGGTAAAGTGCCACGGGACGTGATGAGGCAGATGTATGGCCGTCAGGTAGCGGCCCAGGTCACCGGCAGCCTGGTCGAGCAGGGCCTGATGGAGGCCGTGCAGAAGCACGAGCTTCACATCGTGGCTCAGCCGGAGATGCAAGAGCCACCAGAGCTCGAGAGCGGAAAGCCGTTGACCTTCAAGGCACAGGTGGAAGTCCGACCCAACGTCGAATCGGTCGAGCTCGACGGGGTCGAGGCCTGGCAAGAGCCGATCGAGATTCCGAACGAGGACGTCGACGCCGAGGTCGAACGCCTTCAACAGCAGCACGCGGAGATCCAGGTGCCCGATCCCATGCGGCCTGCCAAGGAGGGCGACCTGATCACGATCGACTACACGGTCTCCGTGGATGGCGAACCCAAGGAGGACCTCGGCGCAGAAGGCCGCCAGGTCGAGATCAACGACGAGCACCTCCTGCCGGCGTTGAAGGAAGGGCTGCTCGGGATGCAGCCCGGCGAAGAGAAGCTCGTCGAGGTCGCCTTCGAGGAGGACCATCCGAACGAGGAGCTCAAGGGCAAGACCGCTAGTTTTGCGATCGTCGCCAAGGAGCTCCACGAGAAGCTCTTGCCCGAGCTCGACGACGAGTTCGCGAAGGACTGCGGCGACTACGAGACGCTCCTCGAGCTTCGTCTCAAGCTCCGCGAGGGCCTCGAGGCCTCGGCCCAGCAGCGTGCTGAGGCCGAGCTGAAGGACCAGCTGATCGACAGCCTCATCGCCCACAACGACATTCCGGTGCCGCCGTCCATGGTGCAGCAGCAACAGCAGATGATGATGTACGAGATGGCCCAGTTCATGCAGCTCGCAGGCCAGCAGGGCGCGCCCGGGCCGGACTTCTTTTCCGGCATCGAGGATCGAGCCAAGCGACGTGTTCAGGCGGGCATCCTCCTTGGCTCCCTGGCACAGCAGGAGGGCATCGAAGTTGGCGACGCGGACCTCGACGCGAAATTCCAGGAGATCGCGGAGCAGACTGGTAAGCACATCGCCAAGGTCCGGGCCGACTATCAGGAGGCTCAGCGAGACTCCCTTCGATCCCAGCTCCTCGAGGAGAAGGTCATGGCATTGCTCAGCGAGCGTGCCAAGATCCACGAAGGTGCACGGCCCGAGCACGCGGGGGCCGAAGACGAACCGAGCGGCGACGCGGCAGAGCAGACAGACGAGAAGGAAGAGTCATGAGCGAGCCAACGAACGCGCAGATGTACATGCCCTGGGTCGTCGAAACGACGCATCGAGGCGAGCGTCAGTGGGACATCTTCAGCCGGCTTCTCAAGGACCGAATCATCTTCCTCGGCACCGAGGTCAACGATGACGTCGCGAATGCGATCATCGCTCAGATGCTCTTTCTCGAGAGCGCCGATCCGGACAAAGAGATCACGCTTTACATCAACAGCCCGGGCGGATCGATTACAGCAGGGCTCGCGATTTACGACACGATGCAGTACGTACGGTCACCGGTGTCGACTGTTTGCCTCGGCCAAGCGGCCTCGATGGCAGCGTGGATCCTGGCTTCCGGCACGAAAGGAATGCGCAAGTGCCTTCCGAACAGCCGCATCATGATTCACCAGCCCCTTGGTGGTATTCGGGGACAGGCGACGGACATCGAGATTCACGCCAAAGAGATCCTGAAACTTCGTGAACAAATGAACACGATCCTGGCCAGGCATACAGGCCAGACCACCGAACGCATTAAGGAAGACACCGAACGCGATCGCTATCTCTCCGCCGAGCAGGCGAAAGAGTACGGTCTCATCGACGATGTCATCCAGGTCCAGCGCGACGTCTGAGACCCGACAAAACACGGCCGACGCAAGCCCCCTGGCTCTTGCCGTAAATGAGGCAGGACGCTAGACTCTGGCGAGCAGGTATATGGTGGATCGCAGGCGAGACGACGGACACGGCAATCTTCAATGCTCCTTCTGTGGCAAGTCCCAGAAGGAGGTCAAAAAGCTGATAGCAGGCCCGACGGTCTACATCTGCGACGAGTGCATCGGACTCTGCAATGACATCATTGCGGAAGAGGTGGAGCGGGAAGAGTCGCTCACGACGACCGCCCCGTTGCCGAAGCCGGCCGAGATCAAGTCGATTCTCGACGAGTACGTGATCGGTCAGGAGCGCGCCAAGAAGGTTCTTTCGGTCGCCGTTCACAATCACTACAAGCGCATCGACTCGAAGGTCGCGACGGACGACGTCGAGTTGCAGAAGTCGAATATCCTTCTGCTCGGACCGACCGGGTCCGGCAAGACCCTCCTCGCACAGACCCTCGCTCGGATCTTGAACGTGCCCTTCGCCATCGCCGACGCGACGACGCTGACCGAGGCGGGGTACGTTGGCGAGGATGTCGAGAACATCATCGTTCAGCTTCTTCAAAATGCCGACCACGACGTCGAGCGCGCACAGCGCGGCATCGTCTACATCGACGAGATCGACAAGGTGGCGCGCAAGGGGGACAACCCCTCCATCACGCGCGACGTGAGCGGCGAAGGCGTGCAGCAGGCGCTCCTGAAGATCATCGAGGGCACTGTCGCGAACGTGCCTCCGAAGGGTGGCCGAAAGCACCCGCAGCAGGATTTCCTCCAGATCGACACGGGCAACATCCTGTTCATCTGCGGCGGCGCATTCGTCGGTCTCGACGACGTGATCGAGCGGCGCATCGGTGAGCGGACGCTCGGCTTTGGCGCCGACATCCCTTCGCGCAAAGACAAGAAGATCGGCGAGCTGCTCGAGCGCATCGAGCCCGAAGACTTGCTGCGGGCAGGCCTCATCCCGGAGTTCATCGGCCGTCTGCCCGTGATTGCGACGCTTCACGAGCTCAACGAGGAGGCCCTCGTCGACATCCTGACCAAGCCGAAAAATGCGCTGGTCAAGCAGTATCAGAAGCTTTTCGAGATGGATGGCGTGAAGCTGAAGTTCGCCAATGGTGCGCTTCATG
>CBDUCC010000371.1:0-4142 GCA_965365555.1 uncultured Myxococcales bacterium
CTCGGACACCTGGTAGCCACGCCGCCGGAGATCGGCGGCGAGCCGAAAGGCCGAGCCGTCATGCACGACGGTGGCCTGCCGCGCAGACAGTCGTAGTTGTGAGCGTCGGGATCGATCCTGGTGTCTTTGGGTCCGTGCCATCGTTCGGGCTCCGGCCCCTCTCGCGACGGCTTCGGCTGAGTTAACCAAAAAAGCCGCCTCGTGAGGCGGCCTTTGAGCAACATCGTGCGCAGGCCACCTCAGTCGGTGAACCAAAAGTAGTCGCGGCGCAGAATGTCGCAGTGGTTTGTCATCTCATCTCTAGTTTAAGGGCACGGCCCCGCGAGTCAAGCATCGGTCCAGCGCCCCGAAGAAATGCGGGGAAACGCGTTGGGATCACCCAAATAGATGTACGTCCAAGCGAGCGTCGAGCCAGCGTCGCTGAGCGCGCTCACCAAGGAGCGCCGGTAGAGCGAGTCCGACCGCCCGTACCCGACGAAGTCTTCGTAGGCATCGAGCTCGCCGAGGACCGCCGCGATGTCGTCGATCTCGTAGAGCTCGCCGTGGACCTCTCCTTCGGCGTCGAGAACCAGTCCCGGGTACCAATCGATGTGCACCAAAGACGCCCGTTCGACCCTTGCCGGCCCATGCGTGCGTTGCAGACGAGGCGCGAGCCGCTCGTAGCTGGCCTGGCCGCGCATCAAGGTCCCGTACGCGAAGAGCGTGTTGGGCGCGGCCGGGGCCGGCACACCTTTCGCCACGGCGAGGAAGCCTTCGTACGAGTGGCCAAATCGGCGAAGTCCGCGAAGGACGAAGCGTCGATACTCCTCGCTCGGGGGCACGAACTTCCCGACGCGGTGCTCGCAGACCGTGTACGTGATCGCCTCGTGGGCGAACCCATTGGCGGTGAGGGCAGTGACCGGCAGTCGGCGGTAGAACCGACCGGACACCCCTTCCTTGGCGTCGAGTCCGGCCCAGTCGTGCACCCGAAAGAGCGCCCCGGGGATCGCTGTGCCGAGACGTGGCCGAACGTCGAGCGCACCGCCGGCCCGCAGTCGCGACTGGTAGTGAAACACGAGCTCATGGTCCGGCAGCCAGGCAGCCCCTAGCGGCTCGATCGAGCCCGCGTCGTAGCCTCGGTCGCGGCACCAGGACGCCCAGTTCTCCGCATCGAGATTCGACCCGTACGCGAAATAGAGCACGGGCGGAGTATAGGGTGTGTGCGTCCCCTTGGCGACGGCAGGGGCGTGGCCTAAGGTCTGCGGCGATGACGCGTGACCTTTCGGGACGCTGTGGCACCTGTGGGTGGTTCATCCCCAAGCGCGAGGAGCCCGATGGATCGCGGGTCGGCAATTGCCGACTCGGGCAACTTCAGTGGCCCGTCCGCGATGCCGCTACCTGCTCGAGCCACAAACCCAAGGACGTGCCTTGGCAGCAGGCACTCAAGCGCAAGCCCGCCGCAGGAGCGCCACGCCGTTATCGCGAGGAGAGCGGAGGAACACCGCGACCGACCATACCTTCGGAGATTGGAATCGACATGGATCAAGATACCTTTCGGCAAGTCCTTCGTGAGGTCCTTCTCGACGAGCTCGGCGTCCGAGACGTCGAGATGGGGGATCGCTGGAACGACGGCGAGCTGGTTCTCGTACCGGGAAGAGAGGGAACGCAGGAAAAACGGATTCCGCTGGACGTCTTCTTCAAGAAGGTCGTGATGGTCCGAGACAAGCTCCGAGTGCTCGAACAGAAGATCAACGGCCACAAGGGCCTGAGCGAGGAGGAGAAGATCCAACTCCAGCAGTACATCACCGGCTGCTACGGCAGCCTCACGACCTTCAACGTGCTGTTCAAACGCAAAGAGGATCAGTTCAGCGGCGCCAAGAAGTAGGGCGAAGGCCGCTCTCAGTACTGCAGCCCGAGAGCCTCTCGGTAGGCACCATCTTCGTCCGAGTTGTGATTCCAGTAGTCGTCGATGATCGCGTGGGTCCGCACAGCCGTGGTTCGGAACGGGCCCTCGGTCTCTTCCCAGGCCTGGATCACGTGCGGAAACGCCGGCTCGTAGTAGATGACCAGTGTTCGGCCGAGCGGCGGATAGTCCACGCGCAGTGCCGCGACGGGGTGATCGACCAGGTCGGTTTCCACCTCCTCGGTCTTCGTGAGCACTGCTGGATACGGGCGAAGCGCCTTGTGACGCATGCGGATGTAGTCGAGCGCAGGAACGAGTGGGCGGCTGCCCAATTCGATCGCGTTCGGATCGATTCGAACCTTCGCCCAGAGGCCGTCTTCCAGTGCGGCATCCGGGAGCACCGTCTTCTGATCCGCTTCATTCTGGAAATACGAATGCATCAGGGCGTGCAGTCCGTCGTCACGCCGATTCACTTGGCTGTATACCTGGCCGCACCATTCCTGGACGGTGCCGCTCAACTTGAGGGTCGGTGCACCCGACTCCGGCGTGAACGACGAGGTCATTACGGTGTACGGATAAATTCCCGTGTAGAACCGCCGGTAGGCATTGAGCTTCAGGACCGCCAGCGCATCGCTTGCTTCGCCCTGCTCCTGTTTGACCTGAAGCTTCGGAAGGAAGTCTTCGGTGACGAACACGAGCACCGCTTCGCCGTCATGTGTGCCTCCATATCGGGCCTGGCGCAGGGTGTAGCGGCTGAGCTCGGCCTTCCCCTGATGCCAGTAGCTCTCGAACGCAGGAAACTGCTCGGCGAATCGCTCCGGAGACGGCAGTGAGGAATCGATCTGCGTCAAGGAGGAAGCGGGTGTCGGCGCGGGCTGCTTCCCTTGGCAGCCAAGCAGCGCCATCGAAACGGCCGAGACGATGAGCATGCGGTTCATGCAAAGGGCATAGGGAAAGGCCACCCGTGCGCAAGCGCAGGGCTCGGGCACTGGCATCTTGCCGACGAATCCCTAGATTCGCTCCGATGGAGGAAAGGTTCCCGAGCCGCTACTCGAATCGGGCGGTGGCTCGACGGCAATTTGGCGAGGATGCGGATCGGTACGCGAGCTTCTACCTCGTGGGAGACCCGATCGCGGACGACCTAGCGTCGGCGATCCAGCGCGACGGCCCCTCTGCCAAGGCTCGGTTCGAGACCGCTCTAGCGCAGGGGATCTCCGGCATTGGTGGAGCGTCTCCGGAGCTGAAACGCTTCTTCGAGCGTGCAGATGAAGTGCCATCCTGGGTGGACTTCGACGAGTTGGAGCTTGGAGCCTTGGCCTACCAACGCTTCGGCATCATGGGAATGATCGTCCTGAGCGCATGGTCGTTGATCAACGGCTACCATTCGAGCGCCGCCGTGAAGCCCTTGGCCTTCACGGGCCAGCTTCGACACAACACCCAGCGGCGATTGGCAGAGACCGCACGGTTCGTCAGCGAAGCGACGCAGGTCGATGGTCTCCGACCAGGCCGGCAAGGCCGCGACATCTCACTCCGCGTCAGTGTGGTTCACGCGCACGTCCGCCGTGCCTGCATGGAGTCTGCCCAATGGCGCACCGATGACTGGGGCGTGGCAATCAACCAATGCGACATGCTCGGGACCTTGCTCGAGTTCTCCCTGCTGATGATGGACGGAGCGGAGCGCCTCGGATTCCTCGTAACCACGGATGAACGCCAAGCGATCCTCGCCTTGTGGCGGTACTGCGGGCACCTGAGCGGTGTCGCGCCATGGCTGCTCGATCAGATGGCAACGGAAGCACGAACGCGCCGGATCGCCGATCTGCTCCATCTCGTCCAGCCCGGGCCCGACGACGATTCGCGCCAGTTGACCGAACAGCTCCTCAAGGTTCCGGAACAAAACGCGCGTGGCGCGGGACCTCGCATGCTCGGGCTTGCGGTGAGCCGCTTTCACAACGGGCTCGCCCGTGCGCTCAACGGAGACGAGATCGCCGACAATCTCGGGATCCCGAACGACCTCTGGCAGTACTCGCACTACCCGGTGCGTGCGGTCATCACGCCGCTCGAACGGTTGCGACGCGCCGTGCCCGGAATGAGCCGACTGGTATCGACGCTGAGCAATCGGCTGATCCGGAAAGACCTGGAACGAATCCTCGGAGGTCAGGAACCGAGCTTCGGCTAGAGCATTCCGAGCTCGAGCTTCGCCGCGTCCGTCATGTTGTCCGGGGTCCACGGCGGATCCCAGACGAGCTCGACGTGCGAGGTG
>CBDUCC010000372.1:0-4137 GCA_965365555.1 uncultured Myxococcales bacterium
CTTTGGCGCGATGCGGGACAAGGACCACCGCAGAATGCTCGCCGCGTTCGACGGCAGGGTGGACAAGCGCATCTACGTCGATCACTAGGTGAGCCCGTCAGAGGCTCCGACTCGCCTGGCCCGCCTGCGTCCGGGCACCGTGGCCAGGAGCGTCCGAGATGCGGTCGCCCGGGCCAAGCGCTCCGCGGGGCCCGACGGCCTGGTGGTCGTCGCCGGATCGATCTTCCTCGTCTCCGAGGCGCGCGCCCTGGTCAGGCACAGCAGGACCGACCCACCGATTCCGATGTAGCGCGCGATCCTCGCAAGCCCGTGCTATGAGAGCCTCGATGAGCGTCTTTCTACAGGCCTGCCGGCGTGAGCCGACTCCGTACACGCCAATCTGGATCATGCGCCAAGCCGGGCGCTACCAACCAGAATATCGCGCCCTTCGTGAAAAGGTCAGCTTCATTGAGCTCTGCAAGAGCCCGGAGCTTGCCTGCGAGGTCACGGTCCGCGCCGTCGACCAGCTGGGCGTCGACGCCGGCATCATCTTCGCCGACATCCTGCTCATTCTTGAGCCACTTCGAATCGGCTTCGAATTCACCGACGATCATGGGCCCCGGATCATGAACCCGATTCGGGAGGCCGCGCAGGTCGACGACATTCCGGAGCGGATCGATGCCGCAGGCTCGCTCTCATACGTGATGGACGCGATCCGAACGACGCGAAAGGAGCTCGACGTTCCCCTCATCGGTTTTGCCGGTGCACCGTTTACCCTGGCCTCGTACGCGATCGAAGGCGGCGGCTCGAAGAACTACTACGAAGCCAAGAAGCTCATGCTCGGCGACGAAGGTCTGTGGAACGCGTTCATGTCGAAGCTCTCGTCGGCGATTGCCGATTACCTGATCGCGCAGATCGACGCCGGAGCTCAGGCCGTTCAGCTCTTCGATAGCTGGATCGGTTGCCTCTCTCCGTCCGACTATCGCCGCTACGTGCTCCCGCATACCAAGGCGATCTTCGACAAGCTCCCGAAGGACACACCGGCCATTCACTTCGGCACGGGCAACCCGGAGCTCTACCCGGCGATGAAAGAGGCCGGCGGAGACGTGATCGGCATCGATTGGCGCACCTCGATCGATGCGACCTGGTCTGCCGTTGGCAACGATGTAGGGATTCAAGGCAACATGGACCCCGCTGCGCTCCTCGCGTCGACCGATGTTCTTCGAGCGCGCGCCTCCGAGGTTCTGGACAGCGCCGCCGGGCGCCCAGGTCACATTTTCAATCTAGGCCATGGGATCATGCCGCAGGCGAAGGTCGACCAGGCCAAAGCCCTCGTCGACCACGTCCACGAAGCGAGCCAGCGCTAGTCTCTGCGCACGCCGATGAAGTGAAACGTCAGCGCGAACGTGCCGGCGAGCTCCTGACCGCTGATCCATTGATTGACGCGGCTGCCCCCTTGGTCACCGCGCATAGAGAGGCCGATGTACGACCAGTCGAAGTTGGCTGCGAAAGACATCCAACGGACGATCGGGATGCGAAGGCCGACGCCGAAGGTCGTGTCGAGACCCCCGTTGCTGACGTTGGTGAGTCCCCACGCGTTGCCGGAGAACATCCGCGCATAGCCGATGTCGACCCGGAACATGATGTGCACGTAAGGGATGCGGATCGTCGGCTGAAACTCGACGCCCGTCTTGAGGAGCTTGTACTCGCTGAAGTTCGCTTGCCGGTAGTACCAGCCCAAGAAGAAGCCGCCGCCGAAGCCGGTGCCGAGCGAGAAGCCCCATTGCGGGCCACGCTTCTTTGGTGCGCCGCCTGTGCTCTGTCCGATACTGAGCGCACCGAACTGATCCGGATCATAGGCGGCGATGCCGGCCACACCTTCGATCCAGAGCCAGCCCTTGACCTTCTTGTAGTAGGGACTCCGCTTCTCCTCCGGAGGATCGGCGGGTGCTGGCGCCGGCTCCGTCGTTGCGACCGTCTCCGTTCCCATCTCCGCGGCCGTCTCCATGCTGGCGTCGTCTTGCGCCGAAGCGCTTGCGGTCGATAACAGAAGTCCGGTTACCAAATAAACGATGTACTTCATCAGCTCTCTCCCCTGTCTGGCTCTCTGGGATCGGCTTCGATCCGGTACGAGCCCTCGAACCAGTTTCCCGCATCGACCAGCTTGCATCGGGAGGAGCAAAACGGGAAGTTCTTGGTGCGCTTCGCAAGCTCCTTCTTGCAAATTGGGCAGCGGCCAGCTTTCATCATGGCGAAGATAACACAGTGAAACGTCAAGCCCGCCACAGCTACCTCGACCCGCTCGACGCGATCTGGCTGACCGTGGCGCGGCGCGTTGGCTTCCGCGTCGAGCGCTGTTCCGAGGTATACGCTTCGACCGATGGGCAGGGGCTCATGACGATCGGGACCGCCGAAACTCTCGACCCAGACGACTGTCTGGCTCAGATGATCTTGCACGAGCTCTGCCATTCACTCGTCGAGGGCCCCGAGAGCCTAGGCACGGCGGATTTTGGTCTGGATAACCAAAGCGAGCGCGACGTCATTCGGGAGCATGCCTGCCTCCGTCTGCAGGCCTGGCTCACCGGCGCCCATGGACTGCGAGCCGTCCTGGCGCCCACCACCGACTTCCGCGTGTATTACGATGGGCTTCCCGACGACCCTCTCGCCGATCCCGAGGATCCGGCTGCGGCGATGGCCCGTGCCGCAACCGCCCGGACCGAGCGCTCGCCCTGGGCGCCGCATCTTGGCGAGGGCCTCCGCGCGACGGCGCTCGTCCTCCGTGCCGCCCGGGCGCTGGGAGCGGAGGATCCGGACTCCTCAGCCCCGCCCATATGGGCGGAATTGCAGGCACAATAGGCGTCACCGGCTTGCCCCGGTGCTCGCCTGGCGTGGGTCGGGCCGCATGGTATAGCTCCGCCGCTTCGTTTTGAAGCCGGGGCCCCCTCGGGTCTCGAAACCAATCACATCTCCCGGCTCGATCAAACGTTCCGGTGCCCCTCGTGGGTTGTTCGTTTGGGGAGATGGCAGCGCAACCGAAAGGAGAAACGAGCGATGACGACCACTACGCAGGAAGTCCAAGAAGCGCCCGAATTGGCCGCGCTTGGCAGCCCCGATGTCGCATCGGGTGACCTCCCGATCGGCCTTCGGGCCCTCATTGATGCCGGCGTCCACTTTGGTCACCAGACCAAGCGCTGGAATCCGCGCATGCGCCCCTATATCTACGGCGCGCGCAACGGCATCCACATCATCGATCTCGACCAGACCGCCCAGCTCTTCAAGCGAGCCTACAGCTTCGTCGCAGACGTCGCAGGTCGCGGCGGGCACGTGCTCTTCGTCGGCACCAAGCGACAGGCCGCCGAGGTCGTTCGCGAGGAAGCCGAGCGGGCCGGGCAGTTTTTCGTCACGGGCCGCTGGCTCGGCGGAACGCTCACCAACTTCCGCACCATGAAGAGCGGCATCGATCGGCTTCGCAACATCGAGGCGCAGATCGAAGATGGAACGATCGACTCGCTTCGCAAGAAGGAAGCGCTTTCGATTCGCCGAGAGGGCGAGAAGCTCGAGAAGTACCTTGGGGGTATCAAGAAGATGGATGGCCTTCCTTCAGTGCTCTTCGTGGTCGATCCGCAGAACGAGCACATCGCGGTCAACGAGGCACGCAAGCTTCACATCCCGATCGTCGCCCTCACCGACACGAATTGCGACCCGGACCTGATCGACTTCGTGATTCCGGGCAACGACGACGCCATTCGTTCGATCAAGCTGATCACCTCGCGCATCGCCGACGCCTGCCTCGAGGGGAGCCAGCAGCATCGCGACTTCCTACAGCACGAGGGCGCCGCCGCGCCGAGCGGGGCTGCGGAAGGTCTGCAGGTCGAGTTCGCCCGCAAGCGTGGTTCCGCGCCTGGGGCGCCCGAAGGAAAAGAATAATGCCCGAAATCAGTGCATCCCAGGTCAAGTCACTTCGAGATCGCACCGGCGCCGGAATGATGGCGTGCCGGGACGCGCTCCGTGAAACGGAGGGCGACGAGGAAAAGGCGATCGAGATCATTCAGAAGAAGGGCCTGAGCAAGGTCGCGAAGAAGGCGGGTGCCATCGCCGGCGACGGCCTCGTCCATGCCTACATTCGCGGTGCCGGCCGTGTCGGCGTGCTTCTCGAGG
>CBDUCC010000373.1:0-4134 GCA_965365555.1 uncultured Myxococcales bacterium
GGCGGCGCATGCCTTCGCCGTTCGCTGAGGTACTGAGCTCACTCCGAGGCACGTTCGAGCTGCTAAAGTTGGACTGGTACGTCTTTGGCGCCCAGGCCGCGCTCGTTCACGGCGCAGTGAGAATGACCGCAGACGTCGACGTGACGGTTTTCGCGGGCGACCTCAGCACGGAGGCGCTCGTGGCAGCCTTGGAAGCCGACGGTTTCCAGCTGCGTGGGGTTGAGACAGACTTCGTCCGAAAGACTCGGGTTCTTCCGCTCATTCATCTCGCAACGGGCATCAACGCTGACGTCGTGCTTGGTGGCCCCGGGCTCGAGGAGTTGTTCCACTCTCGGGTGGAGTCCGCGGACCTGGGCGGAACGACGGTTCCGGTCGCTGCCGCAGAAGACGTAGTCGCGATGAAGATTCTCAGCGGTCGCCCGAAGGATCGAGATGATGTCATTGCCATCATGGCCGCGCAGGGCCCTTCTCTAAACCACCTGCGTGTGCGGGAGACGCTCGAGCTCCTCGAGAAAGCACTCGATCGAAGCGATTTGGTTGCGGAGCTCGGGCGAGCACGCACCGAAGCGACACGCTGGGGCGATGGGCATTGAAAGCTAGCCCCGGTGGATGCCGTGGGAATCGAACCCTAAGCGCTGCGGTACACTAACCCTACGCGCTCATCGACAATTTCGCTCAGAGACCCTCAACCGATCGGCACCGCGATTAGACGTACTATGAGCTTCGCGCGTACCGAACATCGAACGTGCTCTTGGCAGCGTGTCGTGCGATGTCTCACAGCCAGAGGGTGCCATCAATTCTCGGCGGCGATACCCTCTGACCTGGAGACGCGATGAGGCCGGACTACCTGATCATTGGAAGTGGTCTATCTGGGCTCGCCTTTGCTGCTCTCATGGCCCGAGCGGGCAAGCGAGTGACCGTGCTCGAGGCCCACTACGCGCCCGGCGGGTACGGCCACACCTTCAGCTTCGGTCACGCCCCCGACGTATACCGTTTCAATGCGCAGTTGCATTACGTTTGGAACTGCGGTCCAGACGAGACTGTCGGCCGCTTTCTGCGCAAGCTCGAGCTCGACGACGAGGTCACCTTCGAGCGCCTCGACAGCAATGGCTTCGATCGCATGCGCATGCCCGGGTATGCGCTGGACATCCCGAACGACTGGGACATGTTGGCCTCCCGCCTCGCCGCATTGTTTCCTGGGCATGCCGATCGTTGCCGCGCCTTCTTGGAAGGGGTTCGCCAGGTGGAGCGTGAGCTCGACTCGCTCCCTCCGACGCCCCGCGCGCTTCGAATGATCCCACGGCTCCATCGCTTGCGTCGGGTCATCCGGCACCGCAACGCCACACTCCAGGACGTATTCGACGCCTTCGAGCTCCCGCTCGAGGCGCAGACTCTGCTCGCGCTGCAGTGGCCAGACTTCTTGCTGCCACCGAGCAAGCTCTCTTTCTTCGCCTGGGTGGCACTGTTCACCGGCTACGTGGGCGGCGCCTACTATCCGACCCGCCACTTCGAGCATGTGATCGAGACCCTGGTCGCGACCATTCGAGGGCACGGCGGGGAGGGGCGGCTGAGGCAACGAGTAGCCGGCTCCTTGCTGGATGGGGATCGGGTCAGCGGCGTGATGGCCGAGGAGGTCGACGACGACGGCGTCGCAACCGGACCGGTCCACGAACTCCACGGCGCAGAGGTCGTCGCGAACATGGATCCGCGACGAGTGGCGGAGATGATGGGCCTGGAGCGATTCTCGAGCCGCGTCCGCAATCAGCTCCAGTACGAGTACTCGGCATCGAACTTCATGGCCTACTGCGTGGTCGAGGGCCTCGACTTGCGAGACCATGGCTTCGGTCGCTCGAATTTGTTCCATACGGACGAGCCCAACCTGGACGTGGCCTTCGAAGCGATGCTTGAGCGCGGGGACTACTCCAAACCGAGCTTCGCGGTCACGGTGCCGACCCTGCTCACCGACGATCGGTCCGACTGTCCGGTCGGGAAGCAGATCATCGAGTTTCTCACCGTGGCCAATTACGAGCGCTTCAAGAACCTCCACTTTTCGAATCGAAAGCAGTACAACCTCGCGAAGCTCACCATCTTCGACGCGATCCTTGACGTGGTAGAGCGCGACTATGTGCCGAATCTTCGCAAGCACCTCGTGTTCAAGATGCTTGGGAGCCCCACGACCAACGAGCGATACGTCATCAGTCCGCGGGGCCACTCCTATGGCTCGAACATGACGCCCGCGAACATGGGCGCGTCGCGGCTCAGTTGGAAGAGCTCGGTGCCCGGGCTCTACTTTTGCAATGCAAGCTCGGGCTACGCAGGATTTGCAGGGACGATCTGGACTGGCTCAAACCTCTACGGGCAGCTCAGCGGAGACAAGTTCGTGTAGCGCTCACGGAATCGAGGCGCCGCCCAAGAGCTGGGAGACTGCGACAGCCGATGTCACCGCGCCCTCCTGGAGCCCGTCCCCGAGCCACGAACCGACGTGGAAAGTATGGTTCTCACCGTTGGTGGCCGACACTTCATGGTGCCAATGGTGCGACTGCACCCGGTAGTCGGGCGTGTGGTGTTCCTGTCGGAGGATCACCTTCGCTGGGTCGATCCAGGAGTCGATTCCGAAGGCGAGTCCGAAGGCGCGCTCCTCATTCTCGGGCACAGCGCACAGGGCGTTCAGGTAGCAATTGTAGCCCCCTTTTCCTGGCCCCGTCTCGATCACGTCGAACTCGGTCATCAGCTCCAGCCCCCGCCGGCTGTACAGGCTTCGATCGTGGTGCACGAGAGTGTGGATATGATTCGCGCGCCATGCTGCAAAGCGGCGGCTCTCGGCCTCGGTAGGATCTTCGAGTAACGCCAGAGTCTGGTCTGGAGGCGCAGCGAATACGATCTTGTCGAAGTGTCGCGCCTCTCCCGTGGCCATCTGTATCTTCACCCCGCGCTCGTTGCGCGCCACGCGAGCCACACTGGCATCGGTGTGGACCGTACCCGAGAAGCGCTCGACGATTCGACCGAGGTAGTCCCAAGACCCGCCGCGCAGGCTCACCCACGCCTCCGCGTGCTCGAATGCGCGCAGCATTGGGATCGTGAGGCCCGCAGGCATCTGTCGTACCCGTTCGTAGGGGATCGAGTAGGCGTAGGTGGCGAGCAGTGCGGCCCAGCGATCCGTGTCCGCATCGGTGAGTAGATCCCCGAGCGTGAGTCTGTCGAGCGAGGCCTCGGGCAAGGAGGTTCTTCGGTTGAAGCGGACCTCTTGCATGCGAAGCTCGAGCAGGTCGATGAACTGCCTCAGCCGCTCCCGAAGCGAGCCCGGAGACCGCTTCATCGAGCCGGGCGAGAGGTGATGTACCCCATCATGGGTCCAGAAGGTCGTGGTGCCGGGGACCGGTCGCGTCACGCAGCCAAGAGAGTCGAACAAACGCATCAGCGTCGGAAAGTTGTGCCGTTCGAACTCGATGACGCCGGCGTCCAGGATCAACCCCGGCCCAAGATCACAATCTACGTTGCGGTTGATGGTGCGCACATGGCCGCCGAGAATCGGCGCCTTTTCGAAAATGGTGACGTCGTGCGCCCCGTCCAGCAGATGAGCGGTCACGAGGCCGGCGCTGCCGCCACCAACGATTGCAATCTTCAAGCCGTCATCCTATGGCTTCTCGTTCTCGTGTATGGCCTCCATGCCCGGTCGGCCTCGACTCGTCGACGCTACCATGGCGCGGCAGGTGTTCAATCCAAGCGCTGCAGGAAGACGTTGGTGCTTCGCTGGCGGTTTTCGCTGCGGGTTCAGTCAGCTGCTTCTCGTCCTACGCGGGCGTCGCAAGAACGAACCACGTGCTGTCCCGCATGCTAGGCTCACGTCATGACGTCGAGCACGAGCTGGATCGTTGCCGGTGTGCTCGCTGGGGCACTTTCGCTTTGGCTCGTCAAGCTTCAAGCCAAGCGCTTGGCCGGGCGTTGGCCAGCCTACGAAGCCCAAGTGTGGGGCATCGCCTTGCTGGTGGCGGCGGCCATCTACGTCGGCTTTGCGTTGCTCAACGGTGCGGACACGCGCTGGACCGCCATCGAGATCGCGGGCTTGGCGGTTTACGGCTTGGTCGCGCTGGTCGGCATCATTCCGAACATCGGGGCGGCGACTACGATGTTAGG
>CBDUCC010000374.1:0-4105 GCA_965365555.1 uncultured Myxococcales bacterium
GGCGGTGCCCCAGGTCCCAGTCTCGACGTCGTAGCGATTGGCCCAGATGTTCGCGGTGGCGCCGCCTTCGTTGACGCGCTCCCAGACCGCGAAGCCGTTCCCGGCCTCGTCGGTCGCAATCTTTGGAGCGGCGACCCGTCCGCCTCCATCATCGATCGCCACCGGCTCACCCCAGAGGTCGGTCCGGGTGTATCGATTCGCCCAGATCGCGGTTCCGCTGGCCGTTTCATGGACCCAGACCGCAATCGCATTGCTCTGGCCGTCGACCGACGCGTCCTGTTCACGGGACGTGCCGTTGATGTCCTCCTCGATCCACTCGGAGATGCCCCACGCGCTGTCGAGGGTCTTGAACGTCCACTCGAAGTTCTCTTCGAGTGCGGCGCCGCCCTGGGACTGAAGCCCGGTCGTCACCGTGGCCGTGTAGGTTGTGATTACGTCCATCGGCGCGTCGAGCACGATCTCCGCGGCCGTCGGGTCGTCGTCGAGAATCACCCGCTCGCCTTCGAGCTGCACTCCGTTCTCGTCGGTGACGAAGAAGGTCTGGCCCGTGAGCGTGGCCGGGTCGATCTCCGCGTCGACCTGGAAACCGATCCGGGCCTCGGTGGGTGCTTGGTCGAATCCGTCCTGGGGCGCGGTTTGAAGCACCGTGAGGAACTCAGCGGAAGGCTCTTCCGAACCACCGCTCGAGCAGGCCGCGAACAGGAAGCCAATCAACGAAACAGCATAAGATAGGCGAAGTGATGTCATGCGATCTCCTGAAGAAACAGTAGTACCACAGCGGTGCGGCCGGAGCATCGTCGACCGCTCGACTTGAGGATGGTGCGATCCCTCTCGATTAGAGCGAACGACGGCGACGGACGATACCGAGTCCGACGAGTGTCGCCAGCATCAGAAGTGCGATGTGGCCGCGTTGCGAAGGGCCGAGCCGAACCGCGGAGCAAGTGACCGTGTCCTGTGCATTCAGAACGGTGTCTTCGTCCCGATCGATACCCATCCGCTCGCCCGACCCGGGCGGTACACAGGTGAAGGTGATCGCTTGGCCGGGCTGGTCTGCTGCGGTCAAGAGTTGGTTCTTCGACCAAAGGGCCTCGCCCTCGGAGTCGCTTTGGAAGTTGTTGCCGCCCACGTAGACCCAGCCACGCTGAAGACCATCGACCACGCCCTTCGCGATCAGATCGCATTCCTTCACGTCGCCGAAGGCCGCGTTGCTGTAATATGTCGTGTCTGCGCGTTGGATGAGGAGGTTGACTCGGCTGAGGGTGTCATTCTGACTCGTCGAGGTCACCGTCGCCTGCTGGCCCACAATCGGCGCCAGATCGCTGTCGAACTCCATCATGAACGCCTCGAGGTTTCTCTGCTCAGTGTTGTTGAGCGTGGTGAACACCTGCGCTCCGAGGAACGTGTTGACGGTATCGACACTGCCATCGTGGAGAAAGCCGGTGCCTCGGATCTGCTCGCCCATGAATGAGTCGTCCGCGTCCGGGAAGAAATCGGTCTGGGGCGTGCCGAACCGGCCGACCTTCTGATACACGTTCCGCAGGTGTGCGACCTTGAACTCCATCGTCTCGTTTTCGAAGGTCGAACCCCCGGAAGTGCCAAAGAAGCCCTTCGACCGATCGAGCACGTGGCAGCCGTTGCAACTCGCGACTTGATCGCTCAGGTCGTTGGGGTTGTTGTAGATCGTCTCGCCGGCCGCCGCGGACGGGCTCAGCGCGTTGTCGAGCGGACGGATCGGGTTCGGCGGGTAGGTCAGACGCAAGACGAAGTCGGTGAACGCTTGCATGTCCGCGGCGGGGAGTTGTCCGTCTCGGCCGAGCAGCCCGGGGAACGCTACGTTGAACGCGTTGAAGGCCTCGTTTGCGCATGCCGGATCCGAGGCGTTCGCGAAGCATGCCGGACCCGTTCGATCGCCGCGCCAGTGCTGCGGCCCGGCGTTCACCATCCCGCGAAAGCTCTGGGTCGTCATCGGGCCCTTCAGAGGGTCGAAGGGCTGAAGTGGCTGCAGAAACTGCAGCGCATCGAGGAACGGAAAGATTCCGGTGGGCGGTGGCGGATTGTTGTTCGCGAACGGCACCCCATCCGGGTCGCCAAGGTCCCAGGAAAGGTCGTCCATGTCGCCGAAGACATGGCAGCTCGCGCAGGACGCTTCACCGTTGCTCGAGCTGAGCTGCGTGTCGTAGAGGAACTTCCGCCCCTGCTTGATGGCCGTCGGTTCGGGATTGTACCTGGCGCCCATGTTTCTTATCGAGCCCGTCGCGAGGTTCACGGAGAATAGGCCTCCGGTTCGTCGGCTGGATACCCACAGAATGTTCCGGTCCTCGTCCAGGACCAGCCCGGTCGGCCCCTCCATCGGGAAGATGTTCGCCGCGTCGGGGACGAAGGTCCCGTTCTCGAGCTCGGCGGTGTCATAGACGGCAACGCCGTTCGATCCGAACCCGGCGACATACAGCGTCGAGCCGTCGCTGCTGATCGCCATGTCGAGCGGAATCCCGACGCTCTTCTCTTTGACGCCCGGAGGCGACGGAACGACATCGTAGTCGATGTGTGTGTTCAGATGTCGCGGGGTGACGTTCCCGTTCGTATCGATGACCGAGACGCGCGATCGGTGGAGATTGCCTCGCACCGAACAGGGGTCGCCCGAGGGTTTGGGGCCGAGGTCGTCGACGTACTCGCATGCGCCCTCGAAGCGAACCGCGTTGTTCGCCTCGGTGTTGGTCACGTAGACTTTCCCGTTGCTGGGATTGACGATCATGTTGAACAGAATGGTGCCCACCCCCGGGATCGCATCGGTTTGGATCGGCGGGTTCGCGTTCGCGTCGATGGCAAAGACGTCGTAGTCGGGAAGCGTGAAGGGCACCGCGTTGTTCCAGTTGATGCCGCGCTCGTCTTCCCAGCGTCCGTTCGACTCGTTGTAGCTGACGATGAGGCCCGTCTCGCGGCTCACTGTGCCGAATCGGTTCGTCTCAGGCGCAGGGCGTCCGGCAGGGTAGTTCGTGCCCTGAATTTGGCAGGGACCATTGCCATCGCAGACGACCCCCTCGCTGATCGGAACGGTCTTGTTGCCCGATCGGTAGACCGCGGCGTACACGGTCGAGCCGTCCGGCGTCACCGTGAGCGCGCGCGGGCGATCGCCGAAGAGGTTGATCACCGTCAGCGGATTTCCCTCGAGCGTGCTGCCAAGATCGTTGGCGTTGAAGACCCAGACGTCGGCGCGGCCGACGCCAGGGACGTCGAAATCGCCGTCGCGCCAGGGAGTGTTCTGCCCTCGGTGCGCCGTCGCGATGAAGGCTCGGTTGTTGCCCGGGCCGGCGAACACGATGCCACGCGGCTCGTCGCCGACGAGCAGTGTCCGGGTCACGCGCGGAGGGTCGGAGGCAACGTCGACGATGCTCACGCTGTCTGAGAGATGATTGACGACCCAGACCTCTCCGGCGTTGCGAACGGCCACGGCTACGGGCTCGAGACCGACTGGGACCGATGCCAGCAGATTCGCTCCGCCGGAGCTGGTGGGCTCGAAGATCTCCAGGTGAGCGTCCGGCGTGTTGACGGCATAGAGACGGCTGCCGTCCGGTGACATCGCCAGAGGAGTCACGGGGTCCGATTCAAACAGTGTGTAGGTCGGGAGCTGCGCGGAGGCAGGTCGCGGCAGGACGGCCACCGCGAGCGTGAGGATGAATAAGCAACGGGCATAAGTCGGCAAAGCGCACCTCCACGATGGGCAAGAGAACGGGCTCAACGTGATGACGTTATCACCAACAGGCTCGCTCGCAAACACTGGCTTTCGGCCCGTGGGAGGGGCAGAACCACGTGCGATACCCCACGAAAAAACCCCCGGGCCATGCGCCCGAGGGTTCTCTCTGTCGAAGCTCCCGAAAGGAGCTATTCGACGGCGAAGTTGACGCCGTCACCTTCGACGTCGAACGTGCACACCGACTCATCGACCGTGATCAGTGGCGCGCCACCTGCGGTCAGATCGAGGGTGAACGCGCCATCCCAGTTGACGTTGACGCTCGACCCTGCACCACCGGTCGGCACGAGGGCTGCCGACCCGGCCGTGATCTCGTCGGGGGTCGCGAAGGTGAGTGTCGTGCCCTCCAAAAACGCG
>CBDUCC010000375.1:0-4098 GCA_965365555.1 uncultured Myxococcales bacterium
GGGAACGCGGCTGCCGTACGCTCCCAACGTGAAACGTGTCAGCTACTTCGTCCTGGCGTTGGCCGCGATCGCCGTCCTCTCGGGATGCGACAAGGGGGCGACCACCAGTGTTCCCTTGAGTTGGAAGAACCCCAACTATACGGCAGGGTTCGAGAAGCTCTTCATCATCGGCGTCGGCGAGAACGACGGCACACGAAGACTGTTCGAGGATACGTTCGCGAAGGCGATCGCCACCGAAGGTGCCGCCGCTCAGGCGAGCTGGGGGCAGCTTCCACAGACCGAACGGCTCACGAAGGAGCAGATACGCGGAGCGATCGAGGGCGGGGATTTCGACGGTGTTCTGATCACGCATCTCTTGAGCGTGGATCAAAGCCAGGAATACGTTCCGCCATCCAGCTACACCGTTCCAACCGGCTACCAAGGCTATGGTTACTACGGATACTACGGAACGAGCTACGCCGTCGTCCACGAGCCAGGCTATTTCAAGACAAACACCCGTTTCCGCATCCAGACGAACCTCTACTCTGTGGCAACGGGGGATCTGGTCTGGTCGGGTCAGTCCGACACATTGAATCCAGAGAACCTAGCGGATGTGATCGACTCCATGACCGCGGCTGTCGCGAAGAAACTCAAAACCGAAAAGCTGATTCCATGAAGACATCACGTGTCCTGAGCATCGCTGGCCTCCTTCTGACACTCGTGGCCTGCAACAAAGCCGCATCGACGAGCTTTTCACAGAGCTATCGAAACCCTGGCTACGAGCAGACGGTGTTCAAGCAGGTCTTGGTGATTGGCATCGCGCAAGACGAGGAGGGTCGAAAGGCGTTCGAGGATGCGCTCGCCTCTGCGATCGCTGGACAGGGCGGTACGGCCGCTCCGAGCTACACGGTCCTGCCCGACAGCAGCCAGGTCTCCGAAGAGCAACTCTACGCCGTGATCCAGAACGCCGGTGTCGACGGCGTTCTACTCACTCGACTGCTGTCCGTGGACAAGAACTCCGAGTACACGCCACCGAAGAAGTACAACAACCCGCAAACTCGCTACTACCCCGCAGGGCCGGGCTGGGGGTACGGGTACGGCGGGTACTACGGTTTCTACGGAACGACCTACGCAGAAGTGCACTCACCCGGCTACTTCGACACCAGTACTACCCTGACCCTCGAGACCAATCTCTACTCCGTAGCGACGAACGAATTGGTCTGGACCGGCCGGTCGGAAACGATAGACCCCGACTCGATCGAGGAAGCGCGAGCCTCGATCACGGCTGCGGTCGCTCAGAAACTCAAGGCCGAGCGCCTGATCCCTTAGCCAAGGAGCTCAGACGGTATCGGAGTGGTCGGCCATGAGCTCGGCTTGGTGGTGACTCCGCAGCGCGGTGAACAGATCCTCGAGCTCGCCCTCCATCACCCGATCGAGACTGTGGAGTGTGAGCTGAATACGGTGGTCGGTGAGCCGGTTCTGCGGGAAGTTGTAAGTCCGGATCTTCTCGGAGCGTTCGCCGGAACCGACCATGCTTCGCCGCTCGGAGCTGATCGCGCTCGCCTGAGCCTCACGCTCGATGTCGAGGAGCTTGGCCGAAAGAATCTGGAGCGCCTTGGCCTTGTTCTGATGCTGTGACCGCTGCTGCTCTGAACGAACCATGATGCCGCTCGGGATGTGCTTGATCTGCACGGCGGACATCGTTCGGTTGACGTGCTGACCCCCGGGCCCGCCCGCCGCCGTCGTCATGATCTCGAGATCTCCCGGATCGATCTTCACCTCATCCACATCGTCGACCTGCGGCAGTACCGCGACGGTTGCCGTGGACGTATGGATGCGCCCTTGCGACTCCGTTGCGGGAATTCGTTGCACTCGGTGTACGCCCCCTTCGAAGCGAAGCTGGGAGTAGACCTTGTCGCCAGACACCGAGGCGATGACCTCCTTGATCCCGCCGGCAGACGCCTCGCTGAGCGACATGACCTCGACCTTCCAGCCTCGCGACTCGGCATAGCGTGAGTACATGCGAAAGAGATCGGCGGCGAAGAGCGCAGCTTCCTCGCCGCCTGTGCCGCTTCGAATCTCGAGAATCGTATCGCGCTCGTCGTTCGGGTCTTTTGGTAGCAGAAGCAGGTTGATCGACTCGATCAACGCATCGCGCTCCTCCTCGAGCGCCGGAATCTCCTCGACCGCCAGCTCCTTGAGGTCAGGGTCGGAAAGCGCCTCTTTGTGGCCAGCGAGATCCCCGACGACTTGTTCGTACCGGTGATAGGCCTCGACGACCTCGTGTAGATCCGCGCGTTCTCGGGTGAGGCTCGTATACCGCTTCGAGTCCGAGACGACGTTCGGCTGACAAAGCAGCTCTTCGATCTCGCGATAGCGAGCCGCAAGCGACTCGAGCTTGTCCGTCGGAAGCATGGTTAGGCTGCGCGGGACGAGCCCAACGAGCCCTCCCCGCTCAATACTTCCCTGAAGCGGTCGAAGCTCGCAAAGACAATCGGCTCTTCGCCGTGGGGCACAGCGTCTCGAACGCGGTCACGCCATGAAGCGGCTTCCATCGCTGCGATCGCGATCTCGACATGGTCGTCGTCGGGCTCGCGCGTCGTGATCTTCTGCACCAAGAAGCCGGGGTAGAGAACGACGCGGCGCCATCCGGTCGTGCAGAAGCGCGCACTCAGCTTTTGAAGCTCGTACGAGATCGCTGCGATCACCGGCAAGAGCCCAATACGAATCGCCAGCAGGGAGACCTGCGCGAGCCAGCCGTCGACATCGGGCATTAGGAGCGGTGCGACGAGAGAGCCGACGATGATCGACACGACGATGACTACGACGAGGAACGTCGTCCCGCAGCGCGGATGCAGGGTCGTTTGGGCCTGCACGTTCTCGACCGTCAGGGGTAGCCTCTTCTCGTAGGCATGGATCGTCTTGTGCTCCGCGCCGTGGTACTGAAACAGGCGGCGCACATCTGGAATCCGGCTAATCGCAAGAAGGTAAGCAAGAAAGATGAGAAGCTTGAAGCCGCCGATGAGCGCATGAAAGGCCGTATCGGTCAGTCCGAGATCCCAACCTGCTCCTTTCGATGCCAGGCTGGCAAGCCCCTGAGGCAGAGCGATGAACAGACCAAGAGCGATCAGCGTCGATAGCGCGACCGCAAGCTTGCCGGAGCCTTGGTCTTGGGCGAGCTCCTCCTCGGTCATCTGTTGTTCGGCGGAGAACTGAAGCGCGGAAAAGCCCATCGACATCGACTCGACGAGCATCGCAACCCCGCGGAACCCCGGAAGCTTCCATAACTTCTTGGACCAGGTCGACTGATACGGCCCCTCGCGAAGGGCGATCGTGCCGTCGGGACGGCGTACAGCCACCGTCAGGCAAGCCGGTGCACGCATCATCACGCCTTCGATGACGGCCTGCCCTCCGATGTAGGGATCGTTCTCGGATGACACGACTTAGCTGTCGGCGGACGTCTCGGGCGCCGCTTCGGCCGTGGTGCTCTTGTTCTTCGCGTACTTCTTGCGGAAGCGCTCGACGCGACCCGCGGTGTCCACCAGCTTCTGCTTGCCCGTATAGAACGGGTGGCACTCGGAACAGATGTCGACCTGCTCGATGGCCTGGGTCGAACGCATCTGGAACGAAGCGCCGCACGCGCAGTGCACGGTGACTTCGTTGTACTCGGGATGGATATCGGATTTCATGGCTGGTCGTGCTCCGTCGCTGAGCGAGGCCGCCCTATGTAGCTTAGGCGGCCCGCGTCGGCAAATCATCGTGCCCGGGGGCACCCGAGGCAAGGGCAGCGGCCGTTTTGTTCCATGGTTTCAGTTCTTTACATCGGCGGAAGCGCCATCTTCCTCGATGAATTCCTCCTCGAGCTCCGGCTCGGCGACCCGAACCCGCGGCCCAAGTTCTGGGTTCAGCTCGCGAAAGACGTAGCGAATCTCCCCTTCATCGGTCACCTGCATGGAGACGCGGATCTCGTCGACCCTGCGATCGAGAAGCTCCTCTGCCTCAGAGCGCGTGATCGAGAGCCCCTCGGCCACATCCTCTGCACGCAGCGCACCACCATGTTGCGCGGCCAGCTGCTGCAGACGCTGCTCCGAGATCGCCGCCTCGAGCTCGGCGGCGCGC
>CBDUCC010000376.1:0-4034 GCA_965365555.1 uncultured Myxococcales bacterium
GGAGCTCGTCAGCTTCGAACCCATCGTCGAATGGCACTGGGAGGGGTGGAGCGAGGATGACCGCTATCGTCAGGTGCAATCCACACCGGCGATCGCCGATGTCGACGCCGATGGGAAGCCTGAGGTCGTCACGGTCGCCTACCGCGCAACCGGCAACAACATGCTGGTGATGCTCAATGGCGAGGATGGAAGCGAAAATCTGATGATTCCCGATTCGAGGTACAACGTCCGCTGGGGGACCGGAGCCGCGCTCGGAAACCTCGATGCCGATGCAGAGCTCGAGATCGTCTTCATGACGCGCGAGCGCACGCTAGTCGTCATCGAGCACGAGGGCACGGAGAAGTGGACCGCTGACGTGAGTAGCGGAGAGAAGCAGGGCTATCCAGCACTCGCCAATCTCGACGCAGACCCGGAGGCCGAGGTCCTCATCGGCGCCAAGTGGTTCGACAACGACGGAACGCTGATTCAGGACAAGGGCTGGCTCGGATGCAACGGGGAATGGTGCATGACCGCGGCCGCCGACTTCAATGACGATGGCCGGCTCGACATCGTAGGCGGAAACCGCGTGTACGAGGCGGACGGGAATCTTCTCTGGGAGAACCCGAGCGCACCGGACGGCTTCGTCGCCGTCGCCGACATGACTCGCGATGGGAAACCCGACGTGGTCAGCATCAGCGCGGGGAATGCGCGGGTCCTCGACGGTGTCGACGGCACCGTGGTGTTCGGACCTGTGCCGATCCCAGGCTCGGGGACCGGAGGCGCACCGACGGTCGCAGACTTCGACGGCGACGGACGACCGGAGTTCGCAGCAGCCGGCCGAGGCTTCTACGCCGTGTATGACCTGGACTGCGCCGGAAACCCGGTGCCGACCGCATTCTGCGCAACGGGCAGTAGCGACGGAATTCTATGGTCCGTACCAGTCCAAGACCTCTCATCGAGCGTGACCGGATCGAGCGTCTTCGACTTCGAGGGCGATGGCAAAGCCGAGGTCGTCTACAACGACGAATGCCACCTCTACGTCTTGGCCGGTGAAGACGGCGCCGAGCTTCTCAAGCTCGAGAACTCGTCGCGGACGGCCGCGGAATACCCGTTGATCGTCGACGTCGACGCCGACGGCAACTCGGAGTTCATCGTACCGGCGAACGACGACCAGATCGGCCGCGACGGCTGCGACGTCGGTACACACGGGCTGCTCGCGTTCGGCGACGCCAACGACAAGTGGGTGCGGACTCGCCGGGTGTGGAACCAGCACACCTACCACGTCACCAACGTGGAAGCCTCAGGCGCCATTCCGGTGAGCGAGAACGACAGTTGGGCCGGCGACGGGCTGAACAACTATCGGCAGAACGTGCAGGGCGAGGGCGTCTTCAACGCGCCCGACCTGTCCGTGGCCGGACTCTCGGTGAACACCAGCTCGTGCCCCAGCACGATCCGCATCCAGGCTCAGATCGCGAATACGGGGTCGCTCGGCGTCGACGCAGGTGTTCCCGTCGGGTTCTACCGAGGCACGCTGCCGAACGGAACGCTGCTCGGGTTCCAGCAAACTTCCATGGCTCTGTTGCCCGGACAGACCGAGACACTCGTCATCGACTTCACGCCCGAGGCGGGCGATATCGGCCCCTGGGATTTCTACGTCACCGTCGACGACGAGGCGGCAGGACTCTCGCTCACGCTCGAGTGCGGTGAGGACAACAACGAAGGAAGTGTCGGCGCAGCCCAATGCGTGGTCGTGCAATAGCGACTACGTAGAGGAGCATGATCGAGTTCGTACGAACGCCGGAATCGCGGTTCGACGCGATCCCGGACTATCCATTCTCGCCCCACTACTTCGAAATCGACGGCCTTCGGATGCACTACGTGGACGAGGGGCCGCGTGAGGCCGACCCGGTGCTGCTCCTGCACGGCGAGCCGAGTTGGTCGTTTCTCTACCGGCACATGATTCGGGGACTGGTGGACCGGGGCCACCGGGTGGTCGCTCCGGACCTGATCGGCTTCGGGAAATCGGACAAGCCGATCAACCAATCCGACTATTCGGTCGCCCGGCACGTCCGCTGGCTGCGATCGATCGTCGAGGCGCTCGACCTCAGCGCTATCACGTTGTTCGGACAGGACTGGGGTTCGAGCCTCGGCCTGCGGGTCGTCGCCGAGTTGGAGCCACGTTTCGCGCGGATTGTAATCGGCAACGGTTTGCTGCCCGCGGACGAGGGCGTGGAAACCAAGCGCGCGATCATCCGCTTCTGGAAGGCCTTCACACGCTGGAGCCCCTTCCTCCCCGTCGGGCGGATCGTACGGCTGTCCTCGGGCAAGCGGTTGACGCCGCAGGAGGTCGCCGCCTACGACGCACCCTTCCCGTCGGAGGCCTTCTTGGCGGGGGTTCGAGTGTTCCCCCAGCTCATCCCCATGTCATCCGATGACCCTGCCACCGAGGGCAACGTCGCTGCTTGGGGCGTTCTCAGCAAGTGGGAAAGGCCCTTCCTCACGGTCTACAGCAACGGTGACCCGGTGCTCGGCGAAATGGATCGGCTCTTCCAGGAGCGGATCCCAGGTGCGGCCGATCAGCCGCATGCACGAGTGGATGGCGGTCACTTCCTCCAGGAGCGGTCCAGCTGGGAGCTCGTTCGGCACATCGATGCGCTGATCGCGCGGGAGCCCGCCCCACGCTGAGCGGTTCCTGGAGAGCCGCAGGCGGGCGTTTTTCTGATCTAGGCTCGAATTCATTGCGATCGGGCCAGAGTTGTCGATAGGCTATTAAGCGTGGTGGGGAGACCTGAACTTGGCTCAAAGCCAGCCGATGTGGGCATCGACTTCGATGTTTCGATGTGGCCGCTCGTCGTCGTTTCGATGCCGCCACAGCTCGCAGTCGTCGACATCGACTACCTGCAGCAATCCTACGAGCACGTATTCGCAGCGCCGACGCGGCACGCGCTGATTGTCGACACCACGACCATCGAAAAGATTCCAGACGCGACCCTTCGCCGACGGATGAAGGAGTTCGAAGACGGCCGACGACCGATCATTCGCGACAAGAACATCGGTAGTGCGATCGTGCTCTCGAACTCACTCGTGCGCGGCGCGTATACGGCGCTTCGCTGGATCTCGCCGCAACCCGCTCCAAACAGAGCGTTCTCGAACGTCCGGGATGCGGCGCAGTGGTGCGTCGAGGGCATCGAAGCGGACGGGCAAGAGCTTCCGGCCGCTGCCTACATCCTCGCGGGAATGTCGCAAGCCGGCTGAGCGGTCATTGCGCGACCGACGTCTCGACTCGCCGCAGCGCTAGTCGTCGATCGGTCGCCCGTAGAGCGCTTGGACGTGACGGGCGTTGTCCCCTTCGATCTCGTTGATTCGCTGGATCTGCTCGGGCGATGCCTCTTTGACGTGCTTGAGGACGAGCCAGTCGACCGTTTCGGTATGCGGGGGCGTGGTGAGCGAGCCGCGGTAGTGGAAGTAGTGCGGCATCTTGCAGCCGGGAAAGAGCTCGTCGAGGTAGACCATGCCGGGTTTGAGGTGCGCGCTCGTTCCCGGGTCGACGGGAACGGCCTCCAGGAAACTGCCAATGAAATCGTTGGCTTCGCCCATCTTGAAGAGGATCGCAACCACCAGATAGTGGGGTCGCCCGTCCGAACCCTCCCCGTTCATCCGGTTCACGATGTGCATCGACATGGGGTAGGTGACACCGTCGATCAGGTGCTCCGAGGGAGTGTGGAAATGAAGCTGAAGCAGCTCGAACTCCTTGCCATCGTAGGTGATCGAGCCGCCACCGGTTGGGAAGTCGAGCTCGATGGTCGTGCCCTTGTTGATGATGAACTCGGGCGCGGTGTGATCGTAGTGAAGCGCGATCCGGTGCCGTCCATGGACGGCGCCGTGGCTGAGGATGTTGACCGGCGATTGGACCAGACCGTGGTCGAGGCCCGGCAGGGTGTAGAGCTCTTTGTCGGTGGTGAGAATCGGTCTGGCGGGCGGCGTTTCCGAAGCGGCCTCTGCTTCGCACTCGCAGGGTCTCGGCTCGGAGGCGGTGCAGCTCGCCGCCGGGATCG
>CBDUCC010000377.1:0-4032 GCA_965365555.1 uncultured Myxococcales bacterium
CATCCTTGAGAGCGCCGGGCACGAACTCCTCTACGCCGGCGACGGCCACGTGGCTCTGCTCGAGTGGGAACTCCCCGCCGATGCCGTCAACGCGGAGCGCGATGCGTTGCGCGCGGCGGACCGTCAACGCCATGGAGTTCGTCGCGCTTTGATCAAACGACTCAAAGATCTGCCAGATGGCGCACTTCTCGAGCTGCTAGCCGCATGGCTCAACGCGGTCGGAGTCCATTCCCTTCGCGCCGTGCGCGCGGACGTGGGCGAGTTCAACCTCGCCGGAACGCTGAGGCGCGGACCGGAAGAGACACCGCTCGCCATCAGCATCTCCAAGGGCCGGAAGTCAGTCGACAAGGAAGCCGTAGTCGCGCTACGCGGCGGCCTCCACAACTTCGAGCATGCCCGCATCGCTTGGCTGATCACGCTTGGCAAGGTGAACGAGGACACGCGCGCCGAAGCTCAGGCGGAGGCCGCGGTACCCTGCGCGGTCTTCGACGGCGACGCCATCGCGGCGTCGATGGAAGAGGTCGGGATCGCCATCCAACGCGTCTCCTTGCCTCTTGCGGTGCTCGACGTCGACTTGCTCGACTCTCTCGGTGGCGACGAGACGCGAAGCGCTCAGCGAGACAAGAGCAGCGACGAAGAAGCCGAATCGAACGGAAGCAAACGCCGCCGCGGACGGCGCCGCGGACGGCGCCGAAGCGAGCGCGAAGAGGGCACCGAGGACAACTCGCAGGATGCGTCCGCGACCTCCGCTCGAGATTCCGAGGCTGCCGAGGCCAGCGAGCGTGCTCCCGAAAGCGCGGATGAGCCTCCCCAAACTGCGCCGGAAACACCTGAAGATACGAAGGAAACACCGGCTGAGGCCAGCCCACAGCCTATCCCAGAGCCGGACCCGGTGTAGCCACTCGGAGAGGGCTTGCGCTTCGGAAGGGTGGCGCAAGGTATGTGCATGGCTTACCGTCCGAGCCTCTCGAGACTCGTCGGGATCCGGTCATGCGAATCGCACTACTGCTCATAGCCATCGTTTTCATCAGCGCCTGGCACTCGCGTTCTGAGGCAGGGCCCGAGTTGAGCGAGGCCGTGCCGGCGTCCGCGGACCAGGCGATCGACTACCGTGCGGCCATCGGCGATCACCCCTCATCACTCGCACTGGCCCGCGCGATCGATGCGCGTCTCATCGTCCGCGAGAATCGGCAAGGCAAGCCGATTCACGTGCAGCACTGCCGAGTGGTCGAGGCTGGGTGCCGTGCTCGAATCGCGACGCTGTCGAGATTGATCACCGAAGCGAGCAACCGCGCAGGGGTGGATCCCTTTGTCACCGCGGCGATCGCCATGCGTGAGTCGGGTCTCAACCCGCTCGCGGTGAGTCCCGTCGGTGCTCGCGGCGTCGTCCAGCTCAATCCGAAGTACAGGGGCAAGACCGTGCCTTTCGTCTACAACGAAGGCTACCGACAGCAGTGCAGCCGCCGTCCCGGCGCATGTCAACGCGAGGTGCTCGACGCCGGCCTGGGACTCTACCGCTGGGCGGTGACGCGGTGCGGGGGCAATGTCGAAAAGGGCCTGGCCTGGTACAACTCGGGTCACTGCGACAAGAAGAACGGGTACGCGAGCTCTGTGCTTCGGGAGCGCCGCCGACTCCTCCGCCTCGCCAAGGAAGCCGATCCGACCGTGGCGGCCGTCTTCGTGAACTAGCTGCGGACTTTGTGCGCGACGATCAGACGCTCGAACGCCGCACCTAGGGCGGCGCCCAGCCGTTCGATCCCGTCGGTCTCGCCTCGCGGGTCGTTCGCGCAGAGCACTCCCACCATCCGCGTCCCTACGAGCACCGGGACGATGACGACTTCGTGCCCTCGGGCGCCGAATGCCGCGCGAAACAGGTGGTCGGCGGCCGTCTGCCCGTACGCGCCCCGGAACGGCTTGCCGCTGTGAAGGACCTCGTTGAGGGTGGACGGGTTGCTGGCGGGCACCCAGAGACTGCGGATCCCAGCGGTGGTCACGTCATCGCCGGCACCGGCCCAGCCCCGGAAGACCCCTTTTCGAAGAGCGAGGAACGCCGCGCCTCGGGACATGGCCGCGCAGGCCTCGCAGGCACGCTCGACCGCGTCGTCACGTGACTGGGCTCGGCCGAGCGCGGCGAGGTGGGCGTCGAGCTCAGACTCCGACACCGCCTCCGCAGGCGCGCGTGGTGACGCTGCGAGCGAAGGCAGCGGCATCTGACTCGGAGCGCCGCTCGCTTTCGGTGTCAGCGAAACGTCTCGCTCGGTGTTGGACCGGTTCCATGCTCGGTCCCAGACAGGACTGGCGTTCGATGCAAAGTCCGGGAGCGGTGCGGTCCCATCGATCTCCGTCCCTTCGCTGCCATCCGGCTTCTCCTGGACGAGTGGCACGACGCCGCTTGGAAGCCGAGAGTGTGCTGGCAGATCGCCATCGCTAGCGGAGCCAGAGACCTCGCGCCGGTAAACCTGGTCGAGGGCAGCGCGAAGGTCAGAGAGCTTCGCCACCGTTGGCAGAATGCGGCCGCCAAGCATCGCGCTCAGCTCCGCAACAGCCTCTTGGTCGGTGGGGTCGGCCATCGCGACGATCGCGCCGACGCCGCTCGGTCGCAGGGGCATGGCACAGAGCCGATGAGCGTCCGCCGGCCGAACGCGGTGAGCGAGATCGAGATCGGCCCGCGCTAGCTCGGCGCTCTGCAGCATCGGCCCGAACCCCTGGGACACGAAGAAACCGGCGAGCGCTCGTTCATCGAGTCCAAGCTCGACCAGCCGAGCCATCACCTGGCTCGTCGAGACGAGCGCATCTCCCTCACGAACGGCGCACGCCTGGGCCTCGGTGACCAGGCCCACCTCTACCAGTTCATCGACGAGCAACCCTGGCATACCCGCTTCCTACTCAGGCTCCCCGCGTGCGGCAAGCCCGAGAGGCTGATAGCATCGCTTCGGGATGGCGAGAGTCCTGCACATCGAGGATGATCCGAACAACCGGCGCCTCGTGCAGAAGCTGCTCGGCGCGGCCGGACACCAGGTGATCGAGGCCGAAAACGGCGTGGAGGGAATTCAGCTCGCTCGGGAATCCAAGCCGGATCTCGTGCTCGTCGACATCAATATCCCGGACCTGGACGGCTACGAGGTCACGCTTCGCTTGCGCGGCATTGCTGCCCTGGAACAGGTGCCAATCGTCGCGATCACGGCCGAGGGGGATCGAGACTCGACCCTCGCCGTGGGTTGCGACGGCTTCATCGCCAAGCCCATCGACGCGACCCGCTTCGCGGAGACCATCGAGCAATTCCTCCAAGGACACCGGGAGTGGGCCGAGGGCGCAAGCGACAAGCTGCTCCGGGAGCGCACGCAAAAAATCGTCGAGCGGCTCGAGAAGAAGATCGTCGAGCTCTCCGAAACCAACCAACGCTTGGAAGACGTGGCCCGGCTTCGTCGAGAGTTCTTGCAGAACGTCAGCCACGAGCTGGCGACGCCGATGACCCCGGTCGTCGGGTACCTTCGCTTGCTCCTAAACGAAGAGCTCGGCCCTCTCACCGACCTGCAGCGCAAGTGCCTCGGCTCGATAGAAACTTCCACGCAACGGCTGCGTTCGGTCGTCGACACTCTGCTCGACGTCAGCTCGCTCGAGACCGGACGGATGCACTACTACACCCGCAACTACGATTTTCGCGACGTGTGCAGGAATGCGATCGAGCAGATCCGGCCGAAGCTCGAAGAGCGCGACGTCAGCTTGGTCGAGCGCGTGCCCGAGGGACCAATGCCCGCGCAAGGCGATCCAGACAAGCTGCTGCGAGCCATGGTTCACGTGCTCGACAACGCGTCGAAGTTCACCCCGACCGGGGGCGAGGTGGCGGTCGAGGTCCGCGCCCAGGGCGAAGATGCGTTTGTGTTTGAAGTGGCCGACAGCGGGCCGGGTGTCCGGCCGGAGCACATCGCCCGCATCATGGAGCCCTTCTACCAGGTCGACGGCTCGGTCACCCGGGATCATGGCGGTGTCGGGCTGGGGCTCGCGTTCGCTCGAAGGGTCACCGAGGCCCTC
>CBDUCC010000378.1:0-4026 GCA_965365555.1 uncultured Myxococcales bacterium
TTCGCGTGCCGCCGAGGTTGATGCGGTAGCGCTCCTCGGTCTCGGTCGTGAAGTGCGTCACCGTCGCCATGTGGACCAGTGCGTCCGGCTTCGCGATTCGAAAGACGTCTTCGGCCGGACGCTTTCGGATGTCCGCCTGGTGCATCTCGACACCTTCTGGAACGTCGGGCCAGGGCCGTCGATCGATGCCGATCACCTTGTGACCGCGGCGGGTGAGGCGGTACGCCACGCCGCGCGCCAGCGTGCCGCTGATGCCCGTGATTAGGATCTTCATGGCCGCGCTTCCTCTCCGGGGCCGGGCATGCGCTCGAACATGAACGCCTGCGGGCGCGCATCGAGTCCCCTGCTGATCAGGCGTTCCATCGAATGCCGAACGTCGTCGACGTACTGCTGAATGACGTCATCGGGTTCGGAGCCGTCGCCATCGAAGTGCATCGGTTCGCCGTAGTACACCTGGCATGCGACGGGCAGCGGGAAGAGCACGAGTTGCGGCGCGATCGGGACGAATGGGCCGTTCAAGAGACGCGCGAGCCCCTTCACGTGCTAGCGCTGAGGGCCGGCCTCTACCCCTCCGCTGAACGCACAGGGGATGACGGGCGCCTTCATCTTCAGTGCGAGACGCATGAAGCCGGTCCCGAAGCGGACGAGCTTGTAGCGGTCTTTGTAGAGTTTGCCGGCTCCGCGGGCGCCTTCGGGAAACACCAGGAGCAAACGTTCGTCCCGAAGCAGTTGCTCTCCGTGCTCCGGAAGGCCGGTGAGGTGTCCGAGCTGACGGAGAATCGGCCGAGCGAACGGTGACCTGGTAAGGAAATACTCAGCCATCCCCTGGCCGAGGCGCGGCGCGTCGTCGTTGAGCAGCAGCGACGTGAGGATCATTGCCGCATCCGCACCGAGCCCGCCGGAGTGATTCGCGACCACCAAGCCGCGACCTTCGGCTGGGACGTTTTCAAGCCCGAACGCGGTGACCTTCAGATACCTCCGATACATCACGGCGCTTGGCGAGTAGGCGCGCACGAGTGCCTTCTTCGAGAGGCCGAATCGATCGAAGCCGTAGTCGTCGAACTCGATCGGAAGGCGGTCCACGTTCCGCCTGACTTGTGGATCATCGAAAAACGACATCGGCCCGCTGCACGCGCTCAGTCAAATAGCGCAGCTTGGCCGCCAAAGCGAGCAAGATAGTCTCGCATGCGTAGCTTCCGCAGTGTGTTCGCGGAGCTCATGTATCGGATCTTGCCGAAGATAGGCCGCTCAGGGCCCCAGGCCCGGTCGTAGCGCCCGAGCACCCAGAAGATGCCGGAGTAGCTGTTGGGGTCTCGTCCATCGACGGCGTACTTGTTGTTCAGCTCGACCATGACTGCGAGCGCATCCCTCGCGCTCGGGGTCCATTCCAGGATCCGCTTGCCCCAGAGCATTCGGAGGTAGTTGTGCATGCGTCCGGTTTCGCGGAGCTCGGTCTGAGCGGCATTCCAGACTTCGTCGTCGGTCTCCGAGTACTCCATTTGCTCGCGGCTGTAGAGGTGCGGCCGCGGGTCGGTCTCGTGCTTCTCCAAGCTCGCCCGAGCCCAATCCGGGAGCGATTCATACTTGTCGTAGTCCGAATTGAGGGCGCACATGTTGAAACCGACCTCCCGCCAGGTGATCAGCTCATCGAGAAACGACTCGGCATTCTCGCTCATGCCCCACCAACCCTCGCGTGCGCCATTTACTTTCGTGGCGAGCCGGTCCCCTGACCAGCCTTCGTTCGCAGCGATTTCGTGGAAGATCTGGTGCGTCGAGACCTGGCCAAAGTGGAGCCAGGGGGAAAGCCCGCTGCTGCTGCCGTCGTCGGGATGGTTTCGGGCCTCGGCATAGCGGGTGAACGCCCCGTCGAGGAAGTCGTGCATCTGTCGTTCGCCTGCCACGAAGCCGCCTTCGAAATCCGCCGGTGTGACCTCGTGATCGATCGGGAGCGAAGCGAGGGTTTCTCCCCGGAGCACCGGGTCGGTGGCGAGCGGCCATCCGGCGATGCGTTCCCGAAGCGCGTCTTGGAACGAACCCGGAGGCGGCGGAAGTGCCCCCAGGGGGTCTTCGAGCGGCATGTTCATAAGGTGCTCGGGCAGTGTCTTTTGCAGGAAGCGTCGGAAGTCGAAGGCACGGCTGTACGTCTTGGTCGCCACGCGCATCGGCAGGAGCCCATTGCTGTCCACCAGCTCGAGGCGCGCCGCGATCTTCGAAGCGGCTGCCCGCTGCATCGCTGGAATGAAGAAGCTCGGATAGTCATCGCTGACGACCAGGCATGCGCGTTCGGCGAGCGCTTCGAGCAGGCCGCGACCGGCGCCTGCCTCGGGTTCCACGTAAGGCAGATAGACGACGTTCTGATTCGCGAAGTAGCTCTGGTGGGCGCGCATCCCGTCGAGAATGAACTGGTGCAGCCGATCGCTTGCCCAGGGATAGCCCACTCGCAAGGCCTCGAGAACGACCAGGGGCTTGTCGAGCTCGGCCGCCCGCGCGGCGGCATGCTGGAGCGCGAAGTTCCATCGCGGGCGACGGAAAGCAACCATCCAATGGAGGACGTAGTCGCCCTCGGCGATTTCAACCTCGTTGATCGCACGGACCCGAACCGAAGGGACAGACGTCATCTGCTTCTCCCCTGGGGCCCGCGCGCCCGACTGTCGACCGACACGCTACTTTCGCGGCTTCCAGAGTGGCCGTTTGAAGCACCAGAGTGTCTCTCCCTTCATCCCCGCCGCGGTCACCAACTCCCAGCCTTGCTCGCCCATCGTGTTCGCGCGCTCGGTCACTTGGGTCACGCCCTCGGCCTGGAAGCACTGGTACTGCCACTGCCCGCCCTTTGCCGAGGAGTCGGCCGAGACCGGCCCGAGCTCTGCAAGTGCGAGGGTCACCATTGCCACACAGACGGCAAAAAACGTAATGATTACAACTCTCATCGACCAACCTCCGTCGTAGCTGCTTATACCATGGCTCTTTCCGTCGCCGGCCTTGGGCATTGGGCTCAAGGAGCGTTTATATTGCAAAAATGCAGTTGCAAAGGAATTTCTTCGTCTGTCTTTTCTTCGGGGTGCTCTCGACCAGCCTGGCCTGCAGCAGTGGCGGCTCGGACGGCGATCCCTTCAACAACGGTGGCGACTCGGGCACTGGTGGCATGGCAGGCGCGGCCGGATCGAACGGCGGCGGTGGCGCCAGCGGTGCCGGAGGCGTCGGGGCTGGCGGCGCCGCGGGGACGGTCACGGGCACGGGCGGGGCCAGCGGCGAATGCTTCCCGGCGCTCTGTCCGGACGGCAACCAATATGGCTGCGGCGATTGCATCGACAACGACGGCGACGGGGTGGCGGACGACAGGGATCCCGAGTGCCTCGGACCTTGTGACAACACCGAAGGTCCGGTGTTGCTCACGGGAACGCCTGGTGAGACTGGAAACCAGTGCGGCGCCGACTGTTACTTCGACCGTGGAAACGGGTCCGGCTCCGGCGAGTGCAAGTGGGACCGTCGCTGCGATCCCGAGATGCCCAAGGACGGCTGCGAGTACGACGAGAGCCTCCTCGGGGAGCGCAACTACTGTCCCTCCGAACAGCCCTCCGGCTGCGCCGACAGCTGCGGCGCGCTGACGCCCAACGGATGCGACTGTTTCGGTTGTTGCACATTTCCAGAGCTCGAGGGCAAGTACGTCTTCCTCGGTTCATTCGTGGGGAATGAAGGCACCTGCACGCTCGATGAGCTCGACAATCCATTGCTCTGCAGGACCTGCACACCGGCCGGAAACTGCCTCAACACCTGCGAGCGCTGTGAGCTCTGCCTCGGCAAGACCGAGCTCCCTGCGGATTGCT
This sequence comes from uncultured Myxococcales bacterium, assembly GCA_965365555.1. Classification (GTDB taxonomy): domain Bacteria; phylum Myxococcota_A; class Polyangia; order Polyangiales; family Houyiibacteriaceae; genus SG8-38. The sequence continues at coordinate 3,825 of CBDUCC010000378.1, forward strand.
TCCCAGGGACCGGCGGTGCTTGCGGCATGGGCGGAGCTGCCGGAATGGGCGGTGATGGCGGTGCTCGATGCGCTCCTGGGGTTCAGGCCTGCGGCCTGCCCGGCGATCCGGCTTGTCCGGCGGGCGGCTTCTGCCTCACCGGCTGCTGCATTCTGGTGCAGTAACCCGCCCTTCCGGCACTAGCCGATGATGTCCGCGACCC
>CBDUCC010000379.1:0-3997 GCA_965365555.1 uncultured Myxococcales bacterium
GCCGAGGCACTCGAGGCGCGCGCCATCGCGCTCAGCGCACGCGGCCGGTGGTGAAGCCCGGCGGCCGCCGAGGCTGCGGCGGCGAGGGCCGCGAAACCGGATGCGCTGGAAGCGAGGCCGGCGGCGGTGGGGAAATGATTGTGACTGCTCACCCGCGCGAAGCTGCGAATCCGTGCCTGCCTTCGTACGCGGTCCAGCATGCCGACGACGCGCGCGGTCTCCTCGGTGCTCGCCCGCCTTCCATCGAGCCGAACCAAATCGGCGCGCAAGGAGGGATCGAACCGGACTCGCGTTTCGGTGACCAACTGATCCAGAGTCATCGAAATGCTCGGAACGGCGGGAACGTTGTTGCGGACATCGGCCTTGCCCCAGTACTTCGCCAGCGCGATGTTGGCGCAGGCCCGAGCCATGGCTTCGGTCGAGGGCGGCTCGCTCATGCCGTCACCTCGGCAACGAACGCTTCGTCCCCCAGTACCCGCCTGAGGCGTTCCGCTTCGTCCCGCTTCGGGGCCAGAGCGAACATGCATCCTCCCCCTCCGCCGCCCGTCATCTTGGCGCCGAGAGCGCCCGCCTCGCGAGCGGCTTGGCACATCGCGTCGAGCTTGGTGGTACAGAGCATCAAAGAGCTAAGCAGCGTATGGTTCAGATCCAACAGCTGTCCGAGCGCAACCAGGTCGCCAGCCTCGATCGCAAGCTTGGCGTTTCGGACCAGCGTTTCGATGGCCTCGAAAGTTTGCGTCACGCGAGCTGCTTCCTGGTCGAGTTGCCGTTTGACGGAAGCGACCATCTCTTTGGTACTGCACGATTCACCGCTGTGTCCGATCACGAGGTGCAGTGTCTTGTTCGCGCGTAGCGACTCGAGCGGATCTCCCCGTCGAAACAGCGCAACTCCGCCGACCGCCGACATCGTATTGTCCACTCCAGATGGGTTGCCATGAAACACCCGTTCCCAGCGAAGCGCTGCGTCACCGAGCTCGGCTCGTGATCGGTTCAGACCGAGGGTCTGGTCGATCGCGTCGAGAACCGCGACTCCAATCGCCGCAGAACAGCCGAGCCCGGCGCCTGCCGGTAGCTCGATCCGCGCCTCGACGTCGAGCGCCGGCCGATCGACATACCCCTCCAGAATTGCAGCAAACGCACGTGCAAGCGGCTCTTCGCTGCGTTCGTCCGGAGCGATCTCCAGGTTCCAGGGCTTCAGCCGCAGAACGTCACGCTCGGCCGGGCTGGCTTGTGCATGAACGCCGCGTTCGATACCGGCTGCGATGGCGGGATACCCATGAACGACCGCATGTTCGCCGAGCAAGATGACCTTCCCACGACCGAAGCCCATCAATGACCCCTGTGGGTCAGGCGCCTCGTGACTTCCTCCAGCATCGCCTTTGCTTCCCCGTCGAACGCACTTGCAGCAATCGCGCTCCTGGCTTCGTCCACCAGAAACTCGAGACGATGCTCCACGTCGCGACGTGCGCCCGAAAGCGCTGCGGCAGCGTTCTGCACTTGCTCGTCGCTCGCATCCGGGCGGCCCCAGACCTCGGTCAGAGCAGCGCGGGCGGCCTCGCTTGGGCCAAGCTTGTGAAACGCGGCGACCACAGCGTTGTTCTTCCCGTGACGAAGGTCGTCTCCGGGCTTTCCGGTTTGCTGAGCCGTCTCGAAGGTGCTCAGTAAGTCGTCCCTCAGCTGGAAGGCGACACCGAGTGGGCTCGACCAATCGTATAGCGACTGCATCGCGCTTTCGTCACCGCCGGCGATGATTCCACCGAGCTCCGCAGGCCCCCGGGTCGTGTAGCTTCCGGTTTTGAGATCGTGCATTCGTTCGACGTCGTCGGCCGCCATGAGGTCGAGCTGTTGTCCGGCGAATACCTCTTTGTGGATTCTCACGAAAGCCGCGAGCGCGTCGTCTCGGCGCCCGTCAGGAAACTCTCCGGACCAGAACAACTCCCAACTGAACGTCGAAGCCAGGTCCCCTGCCAGGACCCCGAGGCTCGCGCCGAGGTGTCGGTTGCCGTGCCGCTTCTCGAACGCGAAGTGGACCGCCGGCCCTCCGCGGCGCTCGTCGTCCTCGTCCATCCAGTCGTCGTGAATCAATAGATACGTTTGAAGCAGCTCGAGCGCAGCGCCCACCTCGAACGTGGCACGGACCGAGCCCGGCCCGTTCACCGCCCGATAGGCCGCCGCCACGACGATCGGTCGGAGTCGTTTCCCACCCCGCATCGTCAAGTCCCGAACTTCGGTCACGAGCTCGCCAGCCAGCGCAGAGAGCCCTTCTGCCTCGCACAGCTTGGACTCGAAGAACGCCTCGAGCAGCTCGTCGACGTCTGCCCGAATCTCGCTCATCCAAGTGTCGAGATGGATTTGCCCTTGCGCCACGCTTTGACTGTCCTTATTCCGAGCTACGTACACGGCAGCAAGCTGCCGGGCAAGCAAGGCGATGAGCACGACTATCGAGCAACGAAAGGCCGACCATCTCGATCTGTGCGCGACCGACGAGGTCGCCTTCCGGCAGCGTACCACGCTGCTCGAATGTGTACGTCTCATCCATCAGTCTCTTCCGGAGACGAGCTACGAGTCGGTGGACACGCGCGTGCGTCTGCTCGGCAAAGAGCTTCGGGCTCCGTTGCTCATCGCCGCGATGACGGGCGGACACGAGCGCGCCGCCGAGATCAATCGAACCCTCGCGTCGATCGCGGACGAGCTAGGGTACGCATTCGGGCTCGGTAGCCAACGTGCGATGCAGAAACGGCCCGAGACGAGCTGGACCTATCAAGTCCGAAAGTACGCTCCGACGACCTTGCTATTCGGGAACGTCGGAATCGTGCAGGCGCGCGACATGAGTACCGCGGAACTTGCCGAGATGCTGGAATCGGTCGGCGCCGACGCCCTCTGCGTGCACATGAATCCCGCCATGGAGCTCGTGCAGCCCGAAGGGGATCGCGACTTTCGAGGCGGCGTCCAGACCTTCCAGCGGCTTTGGGCGGAGCTCGACGTTCCGGTCATCGCGAAAGAGACCGGCAACGGCATCAGCCGCGAGGTCGCAGGTCGCCTCCGCTCGCTCGGCATCCGGCATGCCGACACCTCCGGTGCGGGCGGGACATCGTGGGTTGGCGTCGAGACTCTCCGCGCCGAGGGGGATGGGCGTGCGCTCGGCGAGGCCCTCTGGGACTGGGGAGTGCCTACGGCGGCCTCGGTTCACTACTGTGTCGACGCGGGACTCACCACGATCGCGACCGGCGGCATTCGTCATGGGATGGACGTGGCACGTGCCATAGCACTCGGTGCAAGCTGCGCAGGCATCGCGCGAAACGTCTATCAGGCGTTTCTCGAAGGCGGCGCCGAGGGAGCGCGCGATTTCCTGCTTCGTGTCGAGCGAGAGCTTCGCTCGATCATGTTGCTCTGCGGCGCGAAGACCATCGAGGATCTTCAGCAGGCTCCGCGGATCGTCACCGGAGAGTTGCGCGACTGGATCGCTTGAGCGGGGGTCTGCTCAAGGTTCGGGCGGAGGCTCCGAGGCGCTCGTCTCGGGCTGCTCCTCCTCGCCAGGATCGTAGCGCAGAAGGTCTTCGACGCGTTCGAGAAGCTCACCCTCGAAGTGCACCGAGAATCGGGGTTCCAGAAGCTTCGTTCGCACCCGCCAGACCACTGGATCCCCCGGGTCGCGCAAAACCACCGGGTTCGCGCCGGCGAGCACCCAGGGCGAGCTGAGGATCGCGTCGGTCAGTGCGAGCCGGACCTTGCCAGCATCTTGGTAGCCTTCGAGTCTGACGACGACTTCGTGCTCGGCATCGGCACCGGCGTCGTAGACCATCGGAGCTCCGACCATCGCTCGGTTTGGCACTGTGAGCCGATGGCCCTGACCGTCCCGCAGCCAGGTCGCTCGAAGTGTACGACCTTCCACCGTCCCCTGAAAACCTTCGCCCGACACCCAGGGGCCCTTCTTCACGCGGCGCTCAGCGGCGATCACTTCGGCCGGGGCGAGGTGTGCGAACAGGTCACGAATCGA
>CBDUCC010000380.1:0-3993 GCA_965365555.1 uncultured Myxococcales bacterium
AGTTGAAGCACGGGATCGACTTGGTGTGGACGACGAGTCGCGGTCTCAGCGTTCTCCTCGGAGCGCTGAGCCTCATCGCGGGCGTCGTTCCCGCCGCGGTTGCCTGGGTGGGCAAGCTAATCGTCGACTCGGTGGTGCGGGCGGCCGAAACGGGCGCTGCGGAGGACCAGCGCGCTGCGCTGACCTGGGTCGTCATCGAGCTCGGTCTCGTCGCCGTCCTAGCCGGTGCGCAGCGGGGGCTGAGCACTTGCCAACAGCTCCTTCGCGCACTGTTGGGACAGCGGGTCAACGAGATGATCTTGGAAAAGGCGCTCACTCTCGATCTCGCCGCGTTCGAGGACTCTGAGCTCTACGATCAAATGACGCGAGCGCGCCGCGAAGCATCTCAGCGACCGCTGAGTCTGGTCATGCGTAGCTTCCAGCTCGCCCAACACACGTTCTCGCTGATCGCGTACGGTGGTCTGCTCCTGCAACTTTCGGCCTGGGCCCTCGCCGTCTTGGTGGTGGCGGCGATCCCATCGTTCATCGTCGAAACCAAGTTCTCGGAGAGCGCGTTTCGCCTCTTCACCTGGCGGGCGCCCGAGACCCGAAAACAGAACTACCTCGAGGTGCTCCTCGCTCGTGAGGACTTCGCCAAGGAGGTGAAGCTGTTCGACCTAGGTCCGGTATTTCTCGAACGGTACCGCGACATATTCCAGCAGCTCTACGCGGAGGATCGCGCACTGACCCTGCGCCGAGGGACTTGGGGGTTGTTGCTCGGCCTGCTGAGCACGATCGCGTTCTACGGAGCATACGCCTGGATTGCGATCGAAACGATCGCCAAGCGGATCACGCTCGGTGACATGACGATGTACCTGTTGGTGTTCAAGCAGGGACAGTCATCGCTCGCCTCGATTCTCGGATCGATCGGCGGGATGTACGAAGATAGCCTCTATCTGTCGAATCTCTACGACTACCTCGAGTACGAAGCACCCGACGAAGGAGGAGACGCAATTGTCGGACCGAATCCTGGCGATGGAATTCGCTTCGAACACGTCAGCTTCAGGTACCCAGGCGCCGAAACCCCAGCCCTTCGAGACGTTTCCCTCCATCTGCATCCGGGTCGAAAGCTTGCCCTCGTCGGTGAGAACGGTGCGGGGAAGACGACCCTGATCAAGCTTCTCACGCGGCTCTATCGACCGACTTCTGGAAGAATTCTGCTCGACGGGCTCGACCTCGATACCTGGGACCGGGCCGTGCTTCGCAAGCGCATTGGTGTGATCTTCCAGGACTTCGTCCGCTACCAATTGGCCGCAGGCGAGAACGTGGGCGTCGGCGATGTTCGTGCATTCTCCGATCCGGATCGCTGGCGGACGGCAGCAGAGAAAGGAATGGCACACGACTTTCTGCAACGGCTGCCAGAAGGATACGACACCCAACTCGGTCGCTGGTTCGACGACGGACACGAGCTCTCGATCGGGCAATGGCAGAAGGTCGCGCTATCCCGTGCCTTCATGCGAGACGACGCCGACATTCTCGTCCTCGACGAGCCGACCGCTTCGATGGACGCGGAGGCCGAGGCGACCGTGTTCGAGCGTTTCGGCCGTCTCGCGGACGACAAGATGGTCATCTTGATCTCGCATCGCTTCTCCACCGTTCGCATGGCCGATGAGATCGTCGTGATCGAAAGAGGGACCATCACCGAACGGGGTACCCATGAGACTCTGATGGAGGGGAATGGGCAGTACGCCCGCCTCTTCACGCTCCAGGCAGCAGGCTATCAATAGAACGTTCGTCCCTCGGCCGCCATGTCGCGAAGAAGCTTGGTTGGCTCGAACCGCTCTCCGTATCGCTCTGCGAGCGCCTCCGCATCGCGGACGAAGGCGTCGATGCCATAGTTGTCGATGTAGGTAAACGGCCCGCCGGTGAACGCGGGAAAACCGACCGCCATGATGACACCGACGTCGCCGTCCCGGACGTCCGTGATGACGCCTTGCTCGAGGCAGCGCGCCGCTTCGAGACACTGGACGAAGACGTAGCGCCGACGGACGACCTCGACACTCGGCTGCTCCGCACAGGTCTCGATCCAGGAACGCATCGCGCCTTGAAGCTCCGGCCACAAGCGCTTGCCGCCCTCGTAGTAGTCGTAGAACCCGGCGGCCTCTCTCGGAGTTCCGTCTTCCTTCGGGGGAGGATGTGCGCCCCAGCGGTCGTGGTCTTCGATCAGCGACGCGATGATCGCCTGCGCGGGCGAAGGGGACCACTCCTCACCGGCAGCGGCTGCATCCTTTTCGGCCTGCTTGGCGACTTTGTACATCGTTCCAAGCCCGACCTGGTCGGAGATTCCAAGCGGGGGCATCGGCATGCCAGCCGCCTTCGCCGCGTTCTCGATCAGCGCCGGCGTCACCCCCTCGACCAGGAGATGGTTCCCCTCGGAGATGAAGGTGCCAAAGACTCGGCTGGTGTAGAAGCCGGGGCTGTCGTTGACGACGATGCCTGCCTTCTTGATGGCGAGAATGTAGTCCCACGCCTTGGCGAGAGTCTGCTCGGAGGTCTTCTCGCCAACGACGATTTCCACCATCTGCATCCGCTCCACGGGAGAGAAGAAGTGAAGCCCGATGAAATTCTCTGGTCGGCTGGACGCCTTGGCGAGGTCGGTGATCGGAAGCCCCGAGGTGTTGGAAGCGAAGATCGCCGAGGCGCTCAATTGCGCATCTGCCGCCCTGGTGACCTTGGCTTTGAGCTCGCGATCCTCGAAGACAGCTTCGATGATCAGGTCACACCCCTTCAAGTCGTCGTAGCTCTCCGTGGGTTGGATTCGGCTCAAGATCGCCTGGACCCGATCCGGGGTCGTGCGGCCTTTTTGGAGCCGTCGATCGAGTGTCTTCGCCACCTTGTCCTTCCCGCGCTCCGCACTCGCCAGATCTCGATCGAGCAGAACGACGTCGATCTTGGCTTTCGCCGTCACATGGGCGATGCCCTGCCCCATCAGGCCTGCGCCGAGGATACCCACCTTGTTCACGCGGAAAGGCGGAATGTCCTTCGGGCGTCTCACGCCTTTTTGGCACTCTTGTAGGCTGAAGAAGAGAGTCCTCAACATGCTGCGCGCCGTCGGATCCTGCAGGACGCGGATGAACTGGCGCGTCTCGACCTTCCCGGCTCGATCCATGGGGAGGACGAGCCCCTCGTACACCGACTGGAGGATCGCCTGCTGAGAAGGCATGTTTCCATAGGTGTTGGCGTGGGTCATCGCGTTGGATCCCATGAGGGTCTGCGCGAACGTCACGGACTCGGGCCCTCCGCCCGGAACCTTGAATCCCTTCTCGTCCCAGGGTTGGACCGCGTTTGCCGACTCGAGGATCCACTTCTTGGCGGCGGGAATGAGGTCCTCAGGGTCGACCAGCTCGTCGACGAGGCCCTTCTCCAGAGCCTTTTCGGGCGCGAGCTGCTTGCCCTGCATGATGAGCCCCAGGGCGCCCTGAACGCCGATGAGCCGAGGCAAGCGCTGCGTGCCACCCGCCCCAGGCATGAGACCCAGCCCCGCTTCGGGAAGCCCGACCTGCGCATGTCGCTGGTTGACGAGGATGCGGCGGTGGCATGCGAGCGCAATCTCGTATCCGCCTCCCAGTGTGACTCCATTGAGTGCGGCGACGACGGGCTTGCCGCAGGTCTCCATGCGGCGGAGCTGATCGAGCACCGCGCTCGTTCGCGTCAAGAGGTCTTCTGCATCGATCGGCCCCGAGCCAAGCGACTCGATCTGCTGGAGGTCTCCTCCCGCCACGAAGACGCCGGGCTTTGCGGAGGTGATGATGATGCCTTTGACCGCCTCGTCCGCAACCGCCTTCTCGACTGCTGCAGACAGCTCGCCCAGTGCGTCACCACTGAGCACGTTCATTGGACGGTCCTTGTCATCCCAGATGAGGATGGCGACCGCGTCTTCCACTCGATAATCGATGATGCCCATGATCGTCACACCCGCTCGATGATGGTTGAGGTTCCCATGCCTGCGCCGAC
>CBDUCC010000381.1:0-3957 GCA_965365555.1 uncultured Myxococcales bacterium
TCACCGGATGAGTAAGCAAGTCGAAATCAGCCAGCTCCGCGAGCTCACGCCCCTTCTCTTCGATCTGGCGAAGATGGTCGCCGGCCTGCGCGCCTTCAGGGTCGTCGGACTCGAGCCCGCCGAGCTGCTCGTAGGCATGGAGGGCGCCCTGATCGTCCATCAGCTCTTCGCGCCGAATTCGGCCGAGCTCCTTTACGAGCACCTTGCGGAACTCGGGGTCGTCCTCGATCAGCTCGGACTCGAGCTCCATCAGCCATGCGGCCGCCTGAAACTCGCCTCGACGCTCGTGACCGCCCCGGGCCGCTTCGAGAAGACGCAGGGGGTCCTGTCCATCGTTCGCTGGATCGGGGCCGTTCAGCCGCTCCCTCAGCCCGTCGACCAACTGCGCGTCATACGGGTTCTCGGAGAGCAGTCCGAGATACTTCGCGACGCTCAGCCCCGACATATCCGGCCCACCACTCTTCTTCTGAAGGACTTTTGCACCCTTCGGTGATCTCATGAAACCCCCAAAAACCAAAGGATCCTGCAGGCTAAGCTCCCCACCCCGCAGGCGCCTTAGATGTTAGCGGCGCGGCAACGGCAAGGGCAAGCTCTGGGCCCAGTAAATCCCGGAGGTCTCGCGCTCTGTGAGGCGTGTCTCAGAAGACCATCAGCGCGCCCTGGGCGGTGAGCGCACCCCAGGTCGTGACGCCGACCGCCAAGTGCGCGGTCGCGATGGCTCGAAGCGTATTGTAGTTATTTGCCCGATCTATGCCGAACCATTGGCCATTTGCCGCCACGACGCCGAGCGCAATCTGCGCGAGGAAGCCGCCGAACGTGACCCAGCGAAGCGCCTTGTGAGCCCTCAGCTTGCGGGCGAACTTGCCATCCCCTTCGCTGACGCCGAGGGGATCCGGCATGGCGAACGAAAGCCCCCAGGTGGTGAAGAAGGTGGCGGCGCTCAATGTCGACAGGGTCAAGTGGGCGACCGGCGTGCCGCTGCACTGCCCCTGATTCGGCCAGGCGCTGCCCGAGACGCAGGGATTGGTCGCCTGGCTTCGCCACCACCCGTACTGGTTGTAGTACTGAACGAATCCGGAGGCGACGGTTAGCGTGGTCAACGCCCAGGTGGTGATGCCGAGCCACTTGTGGACCTTCTTGATCTTGTTGCGCTTGCGAACGAGATCTGCGGTGGTCGGCTCTTTCAGCTCCGTCGAGAGTTCGACGGCGAACAGAGCACCGGGATCCATCGCCATGGCAGGAGCCTCCAGCATCGCGGCGTCGATTTGAAGCGACATGCCGAAGAGCGGAGTGGCAAGCATCAAAGCGGCTAACGAGGTCATCGCGCTCGGAGTATCTACCAGAACGCCCTTTGGGGCCAGACAGATGCAGGTCGCGGGGCCGAATTCATGGCCGAAACCACCGCGGCTTTTCTCTCGGGCCGAGGCGCTGTAATTGAACGCCATGCGTTCAGCGCCCGCCGGTCTTCCGAGCCAGGTCTCGGTCTATGAAGTATCCGCTCGTGACGGACTTCAAAACGAGAGCGCGCAGGTCGCGACTCACGCGAAAGTCCGACTGGTCGAGGCACTCGTCGATGCGGGCATCAGCCGACTCGAGATTGGCAGCTTCGTCTCCCCGAGGTGGGTCCCACAGATGGCCGATGCCGATGAGGTGTGCCGGATGATCGAACGGCGGCCCGGGGTCACGTACGCATGCCTGTGTCCGAACGAGCGCGGACTCCAACGCGCGATCGCTGCCAAGGTCGACGAGGTCGCCGTCTTCGTCAGCGCAAGCGAGACGCACAACCTCAAGAACGTGAACAAGACCGTCGCGCAAACGCTGAAGGCGTTCGAGCCAGTGATCGGCCCGGCGGTCGAGCGCGGGCTCCGGGTTCGAGGATACGTGTCGACGATGTGGGGCTGCCCGTACGAGGGCGAGGTCGACCCGGCCAAGGGACTCGAGCTGGCCAAACACCTGCTTGGCGCCGGCTGCTATCAGGTGTCCCTCGGCGACACGATCGGGGTCGGGACCCCCGTTCAGACGCAACGCATCGTCGAGCTCTTCGCGGCATCGATTCCGCTCGAGCAGATCGCGCTTCATCTACACGACACCCGGGGGACCGCACTCGCCAACGTGCTCGCCGGGCTTCAGCTGGGCATCACCACCTTCGACGCATCGGTCGCAGGGCTTGGCGGCTGTCCGTACGCGCCGGGCGCTGCGGGGAATCTCGCCACGGAAGACCTGGTGTACACGCTCCACGGGATGGGCATCGAGACCGGGATCGACCTGGACAAGCTCTGGCAGGCCGGTCAGGTCGCAGAGGCGATCGTCGGACGCGAGCTTCCGGGCAAAGTCCACCGGGCTGGTGTACGATCGTTGGCGAAGTGAGTAGCAACGTGCCGGTCCAGGATCTTCTCGAGTACATCGACGCCTCTCCCACCCCGTTCCACGCCGTTGCCGAAACCTCGGCGCGACTCGAGGCCCGGGGGTATCGGCGTGTCGATGAGGCGGAGTCCTGGGACGTGGGGCCGGGCGACAAGGTCTATCTCACACGCGGTGGCGGCTCGCTGGCCGCGTTCCAGATCGGACAGGCCCCGGCGCGCGAGGCAGGATTTCATCTCATCGGCGCGCATACCGACTCGCCCAATCTCCGCATCAAGCCGAACCCGGAGCTTCGTAAGGCCGGATACGCGCAATTGGGTGTCGAACCGTACGGCGGAGTGCTTCTCCACACCTGGATCGACCGAGACCTCTCGCTGGCCGGGCGCGCGCTCATGGAGGACGGGTCCGCGCGACTGCTGCACTTCAACCGAGCACTGCTCCGTGTGCCATCGCTCGCGATTCATCTGAACCGACAGGTCAACTCCGAAGGGCTCAAGCTGAACGCGCAGACCCACCTCGCACCGATTCTTGCCCTGGACGGGCTCGAGGGAGCCGATCTCCGGGAGCTGATCGCCGGCGAGCTCGGCGACGCCGAAGCGAAGCAGATCATCGCCTGGGATCTGATGACCTACGATGTACAGCCGGCCGCGCTCAGCGGGGCTGACGACGAATTCATTCACGCAGCCCGCCTGGACAATCTCGCTAGCTGCCACGCGGGACTCAGTGCGCTGCTTGCAGAGGACGGCGATATCGCCCTGACACGGGGCCTAGTGCTCTACGACCACGAGGAAGTGGGAAGCCGAAGCGCACAGGGCGCGGCCTCCGACTTCTTGCGGAGCTCTCTTCAGCGCCTTTCCGGATCATCGCCCGAGGACTTCTACCGGGCGATGGCGAAGTCGTTCCTGATTTCGGCCGACATGGCCCATGGGATCCACCCGAACTACACGGACGTCCATGAGCCCAAGCATCAGCCTCTTCTTGGCGGTGGACCCGTGGTGAAGATCAACGTCAATCAGTCGTATGCCACCGACGGCCAGAGCTGGGCGAGCTTCGAGCGCTGGGCGACCGAAGCCGACGTGGCGACGCAGCGTTTCGTGGTTCGCTCGGACCTCGGGTGCGGGAGCACCATCGGTCCGATTACCGCGGCCGAGCTCGGGATCCGCACCGTGGACGCCGGAAACGCGATGCTCTCGATGCACTCCTGCCGAGAGATGGCCGCCGCGGCGGACGTTCCCAAGATGATCGCGCTGATGCGACGCTTCTTCGCCGGTTGAATCCGAAGCTCTTCGCTAGGTGAGCTCGAAGTCTTTGCAGAAGAGGAGATCCGCGTTCGGATCCTCGTAGCGGCTCGTTCTATGGCGGTGCGTCGGGAAGCCGTGCGCGCAACCCCGCTCGGGGTCGAAGAGCACGCAGTCTTCGCAGGTCCACTTCAGCCGATAGCGCTCACGCTGCTCGCGGAACCTCGCGTCTTGTTCGACCTTCACTTGGCGAGATCGATCTTGTTGACCCGGCGGGCGTGGCGGCCACCCTCGAAGTCCGCTCCGAGGAATGCCTTGAGAATCTCGGCGGCGAGGCCCGCTCCGATTCCGATTTCCT
>CBDUCC010000382.1:0-3930 GCA_965365555.1 uncultured Myxococcales bacterium
CCGAGCCGGTCAACGCGAACGTGGAGATCTGGCAGGGTAAGGTCGCCGCAGCGCTCGGCGAGAGCGGCGCGGCCATCCGACATTTCCGAAACGCGATCAAACTCGAGCCGACCGCCATTTCCGCGTACATCGCGCTGGCGAAGCACTACGCCGACAGCAAACGCCCGAGCGAGGCTGTCGGGGTCTTGGTCGAGGCACAGAAGAACGTCGAGATCACCGCCGAGGTGCGGCGATTGCTCGGCTGGGCGCAGCTTCAACGCGGCGAGCTCGACAGGGCGATCGAGGAGTTCAAAGCCGCGATCGAAGACGAGCCGCGCGACTCCGCGTCGGTCTTCGGGCTCGCCGAAGCCTACCGGCGCAAGCGGATGTTCGACGATGCGGAGAGCGCCCTCGATCAGGTCGCATCGCTCGACGCCAAGTTCCCGGGTTTGCAGCTCGAACGTGGACGTCTCGCGGAGGCTCGTGGAGACATGGACGCTGCCATCACCGGGTATCGGGCGGCTCTCGAGGAGTCTCCCGAGGACATCGCGCTCAAGTCCCGCCTTGGCGCGACCATGGTTTTGACAGGTCGCCTCGACGAAGCGGAGGCGTTGCTGCGCGAGGTGCTCAAGGTGCAACCGTATGCCGCCGAGGCGGAGCACTACCTTGGCCGGGTCGAGCTCGCGCGCGGGCAGATCGAGGCCTCGCGGCTGCGGTTTGAGCGCTCGGTGAGGCTTTCGCCCGAGAACGGCACCTATCGCATGTACGTCGCCTGGGCAGCGCTCGAGTCGAACGAGATGACATCCGCGCTTCGCGAGCTGGAAAACGCCATTAAGCTCGATCCGAACCTCGGGGACGCGTACTGGCTTCGTGCCCGTATCCGAATCCGCGCCGGGACCGTCCGCGATGGCCTGGCCGATCTCAAGCGCGCCCTGGAGCTCAATCCGAATCGCGTCGAAGCCTGGGCGGCCATGGGCGAGTGTCACTATCAGCTCGGCGAGGTGAAGAAGGCCGTTGCCGATTTCGAAAAGGCGGTCGCCGGCCAGCCGGACAACGCCTATTGGTGGTATCGCCTCGGCAGGCTGCAACTCGACGAGGGGCAGCGCGGCAAGGCATTCGGCTCGCTCTCGGAATCGGTGGAGCTCGGAGATCCCGAACCGGCCGAACACGGCTGGCTCGCCGACGCCCACCGTTTGCTCGGCGATATCTACCTCGCTCAGAAGAAACGGAAGGACGCGGTGGTCCAGTACGGTCGCTATCTCGAGCTGGCCGAACGCGACGCGATCGATCGGGCCGACGTCGAGACGACGCTCCGAAAGATCAGTCAGGGTCTGAACTAGCTCCGGGGATCGAGCTGACTCGAATCAAACGCGTCGGGAAGGAGCGCGTCGAGCGAATAGTGCGCCTCTGCCCGTTCGGTGTAGCTTCGAATCTGAAGCTCCGGAGCGAGCTCTGCGAGGCATTGCCGGCAGATACCGCAGGGCGGAGTCGGCCGCTCGGCGCTGGTGACGATGACGAGCCCGACGAGCTTCCGCTCGCCCGCCGTGACGGCAGCAGCCATCGCCACACGCTCTGCGCACAGGGTCGCGCCGTAGCTCGCGTTCTCCACGTTGCACCCCTGGAAGAGCCGGCCGGCCGCGGTCCGAACAGCCGCCCCGACGGCGAATCGGGAGTAGGGCGCATAGGCATTGTTGCGCGCCTCGCCGGCGGCCTGCTTCAGGAGCTCCCAGTCTCGCTCGTTCATCCGATCGCCTCCAGCACTCCCACGAGCAGCCCCTCGAAACTCGCTCGTGCTTGCGCGGCCGTCTCGGTGACCTCGTCGTGGCTGAGCGGCGCCTTGGAGATCCCGGCTGCCAGGTTCGTGATGCACGAGATGCCGAGGACTCGAAGCCCCATCTGCCGCGCAGCGAGGACTTCGAGCACCGTACTCATTCCCACGGCGTCCGCGCCGAACGTCTTCAGCATCCGAACCTCGGCGGGAGTTTCGTAGGCCGGTCCCAACAGACCGGCATAGACCCCGCGCCGAAGCGATACACCGAGCTCCGCTGCGACGCGGTCCGCCTCGGCGATCAGTCCCGGGTCGAACGCATCGGTCATGTCGACGAACCGGGGTCCGGTCGCTTCGTCGTTCGGACCGAGAAGGCTGCTCGTGCCGGTGAGGTTGAGTTGATCCGTGATCAGCATCAGGTCGCCAGGTTCGAAAGAGGGATCGATGCCGCCGGCCGAATTGGTTACGACCAAGGTCTTCGCGCCGATGCTGGCCATCAGCCGTGTGCCGAACACCACGTCATCGGGCGAACGGCCTTCGTACAGGTGCGCGCGTCCCTGCATCGCGGCGACGCGTTTGTCGCGAATCCGGCCGATCACGAGATTGCCGGAGTGTCCGCTCACCGTCGACACCGGCATCCCGGGGATCTCGGAGTAGGGAATGACGGTCGCGTCTTCGAAGCGGTCGGCAAATCCTCCGAGCCCCGAGCCGAGGACCATCGCAATCTCCGGTGAGCCGGCGATCGCCTCGATCGCCTCTTTCGCCTCGGCTACCCGCGCCATCATCGGGCGCATTGTACGCCAGCTCGGCTATAGTGCCCGCCGGATGCAAAAGCGTGCTTCGATCGGCTGCCTTCTTCTGCTGCTCGCCTGCGGGCCGCGAGGTGTCGAGGGCCCCGGAGCCGAAACCCCCGAGGAGGTCGTCGAGGCGGAACGCGCGCCCAGCGTGGTCGAGCCGCTCGTGCTCGTGTCCGTCGTCCCCATCTCGACGGCCCGTCCGATTCCGAGGGATTGCCGAAAGCCCGTCGAGGAAACCTGCAACGCGATCGACGACGACTGTGATGGCGTGATCGACGACGGTTGCGGTTACGGCGCCGGCTTCATCCAGGTCACGGCCTCCTGGGACAACGGTGCAGACATCGACCTCTACGTCAGCGGACCGCTCGGAGACACCTTGAGCTTCCAGCGACCCTCGACCCCCGCCGGAGCGCGCGTCGACCACTCGGGGCGAGGCGACTGCAGCAGCATGCCGAATCCGCAGATCGAGAACATCCGCTGGGTCGGAGCCCGGCCGGCCGGCGGTATCTACGAGGTCGAAATCCACTATTGGGGTCAGTGCAGCATCTCGGGCGGCGGGCCTGCGAACGTCACGATATCGGTCGGTGTCGGCCGTGAGATCGCAGCTCAGTATTCGCAAAGCCTTCTCCCGGGGGAGCGAGTACGGGTTCTTCGCTTCGTCGTTCAATGAGAGCAGTGCGCCAGCGATGGTTGCTCGTGTCGGTGCTCGTCCTGCAAGGAGCGCTCGTCGCAGCCGTGGCCGCTCTATCGCAGAGCGGAGCTCCACCGTCTCGGGTGGTCATTGCCCTCGCGATCATGTTCGTTCCGTACGCAGTCCTGCTTCGCACCTGGGAAAGCTCGGACGAGGTGATCGCGCCGCGTCTTGCCGCCGCGCTCTGCGCCGTTTTCGGATTGGCCTGGGTTTGCGCTCCGCCCGTCCTGTCCGACGATCTCTACCGCTATCTCTGGGAGGGGCGTCTGTGGCTCGACGGTGTGAATCCGTACCGCGTCCCGCCGAGTGATCCGTCGCTCGTGCCCCTCCGGAACGCGCTCTGGGAACCGATCAACAACAAACCACTCGCGAGCATTTATCCGCCACTGATGCAGCTCCTCTTTGTTCTGAGTGCGTTGCTGGGCGGACAGGTCTGGACCCTCAAATGCCTTGCGCTCGTCGGTCTGCTTGTGGCCGTGCTCGCCGTCGCTCGCGTCACCGGCCGATCGGGCCCCGCTCTTGCGCTGGGACTGAATCCGTTGATCCTCAGCGAAACGGCTCTCAACGGACACTTCGACGTACTGGTCGGCGCCATGCTCTTGCTCGCGGCTTGGTCGCTTGGCGAGAACCGCTTCATCCGGGCCGGCTTTGCGACCTGCGCGGCCGGCGGGTTGAAGCTCGTCGGCATCGTCGTC
>CBDUCC010000383.1:0-3924 GCA_965365555.1 uncultured Myxococcales bacterium
GAATTGCATCTTGATGATGTGGAAGAAGAGCCGGCCGAGGTGTCCGCCGTTCACCGGATCTTCGGCGATGCCGCCCACCCAGAGATCGATCGTGTCGACGCTGCCGTATTGCGCCGCCAGTTTCGTTTGTACGTCTGGGTTCGAGGAGATCTGATCGAACGAGGTGACCTCACCGAGGCCGAGCTCGGAGACCGCGGAAGCGTAGTCGGGAAGTCCGTGGTCACGCCCGCGCTGGATGTTGAGCGACGCGAGATCGAGTCCGCCCGCGGTCGGGGGGCCAAAGAGGAAGTTCCGGAGCCCGTCGACGACCTGCGTGTCGATCTTGGACATCTCTTGTGCAGCGAGGCCGCGCAGAATCGGCTCGATGCCCCCCTCGTTCAGCAGGCGGTGCGGCGCGAAGAAGGCGTTTCGGAGCGGCAGGTGCCCGAAGCTGATCTCGTTTCCATTCGCATCGAGTCGGAGCAGAGTGTCACTCACCGCACTGTGTCCGAAACGGTAAGCGGCCGTCGAGAAGCAGTTCATGATCGCCGGGCTGGTGAGGAAGCGGTAGCCCCCATACGGCCTGAGGGCGTCCGGTCCGAGGAGCGCTGGGATGAATTCGTCGTACGTGATTCGCTGCATCAAGCCGCCGACGAACGCGCGCGCGCGCTCGTAGATCTCGTCGCCCGAAAGCCCGGGGTTGAGGGCAGCGATCTCTGCGGCACGGCGGTTGTGCTCTCGCACGAACAGAATGTGCATCGCCGTGAGCCCAACCTGTTCGTTCGCACGCACGTCGCCTCCGAGGAAGAGCTCAGGCCCGGTTCCTCCCGCGTTCGGAAGCCCGGCAGTATTGAACGGAAGCAGATCGCCAGCGCTCACCGCCAGGCGTCCGGTGCCATCGTTCGTTCGAAGGGCCGCCGCGCGGACTTCGTCGGAGCCATAGACGTTGGACGCGTCGATGTAGTGCGTAATCTGATTGAGCTGCTGTCTTGGGAAGAGGGCGCTGGTGCCTGACGCTTCGTGGTGGATCGATCGATGGAACTCGATCTGCGCCAGGCCAGTGTTCTCCGGATCGAAGAACGGATCGCCTGCCTCTGGAAGGATCGGAGCAGCCTCGACCGGCTCATGCGCTTCGGTGAGGTCGATGTCGTGATCGAGGAACTGTCCCCACTGCCAGAGGAAGTCGCTCGTTCCGAGCGGATTGGGTGTCGTTCCTTCCTGTGCGCAGATCAGATTGCTGATCTCGCGAGGGGAGGGACGGGCGCCGCCGGCCATCGCCGAGATTTCGTCGGCGTACGCGTCTTCGAGCACGCGAACAAGAGGGCTTCCTGCTGCGCCGAGTGTGAAGTGCGTTCCATGATTGCCTGTGCCGTCGATGTTGCGGAAACCGCGCGACAGTTCGCCTTCGACGACCTCTACCGAATCCGGATCGAGTTGCGAGTCCGGATCGATACGCTGCATGGCGAGCTCACATTCGTTGACACCGAGGAGGGGCACGGCGAGCGCTATCAGCATCAGGCGCGAAGCGGATGAAGAAGAACGGGTCATCGGCACATCTCGGGACGAACGGGCGATCCTCCGTATATCGAAGATCCGGCGACGTTGGAAGATCCAAGGCGCCACCGCCCTCGGTTTTGCCGCCGACTCAATTGTGAGCTGAATCACTCTTCTAGGGATGCAGCGTCCGGCTGATCCCCACCGCGATCAGGGGAATCACGAAGAATACGCAGAAGATATAAATGAGCGCGACAGATTTGCGCGCGCGTGTGAGCTTGGCGAGCGCCTGTGCGTTCCGGAGGGGAATGTTTCGCAAGAGCGGCATCCCGTAGATGACGACGACGCCGAGCAGGTTGTAGGTCAGGTGGACCAGCGCGATCTGAAGCGCGGGCAGCGCCGCGGCGCCCGTGATTGCGGTGGCCGCCAGGAGCGCGGTGATGCAGGTGCCGATGTTCGCGCCCAGGGTGAAGGGATAGACCTGCTGAAGGGTCAGAATCCCAGCGCCCGCAAGCGGCACGATCAGCGAGGTCGTCGTGGAGGAGGATTGAACGAGCACCGTGATGATCGTGCCTGAGACGATTCCCGTGATCGGTCCGCGGCCGATCGCCCTGTGGAGGATCGACTTCGCACGACCCACGGTGAGCCCCTTGAGAAGCCTCCCGATCCAGGTGATCACCGTGATGATGAGGGCGACGCCGATGACGATCAGCGCCACTCCGCCGGCCGTCGGTCCGAGTCCCTCGGTGAGCTGTTCGAAGAACCGAACCAGTGGCTGAGTCGCAGCCTTCACGAGGTTGAAATTGGAGACCTGGACCGCGCTGCCTCCCAACATGCCCTTCGCCAGCCAGCCGCCGATCTGCTCGAGCGGATGAAACGCGATCTCCAGCGGCAGGAAGACGACCACGCTCCAGAGGTTGAAGAAGTCGTGAAGGGTGGCTGCGGCGAACGCTCGCTCGAACTCGTCGTCGTTCGTGACGTGTCCGAGGCTCACGATCGTGTTCGTGATGGTCGTGCCGATGTTCGCCCCCATGATCATCGGCACCGCGGTCGACACGGGGAGCCCCCCGGCGACGAGTCCTACGATGATCGATGAAACCGTGCTCGACGACTGGATAAGCGCCGTCGAAACGGTTCCGATCACCAGGCCCATGAAGGGGTTGGTCGCGAACTGAAAGAGCTCCTCGGCGCGGTGTCCCGTGGCCTGTTTGAAGCCGCCGCCGATCAGCGAGACCGCGACGATGAGCAGGTAAACGAGTAGGACGACAACAGCCCACTTGAATCTCGGCTGCTTCCAAAACGCCCCGCGCGCCATGGGCGGATGTCGGATGGTCTCGGCGGGGCTCGCCACGCGCGAAGTGTGCCCGATCTGCACGTGCGCAACGTGTCAACTCGGTGACGAGCCCCTCGAGCCAAGCAGTATCAGGCGCCCGGACCGACGTGCATCACCCGCATCATCTCGTGGTCTTCATGCGAGAGGATGTGGCAGTGCCAGACGTAGCGGCCCGGTTTGTCGAACGTGGCCTTGATCCGGGTGATCTGGCCGGGGAGGGCCGTCACCATGTCCTTGGGAGCGTTTTCGACGTACCCGGCCGGCTGCGGCACCGCGGGGCCATATGTCTTGTTCATGATGCGGAAGCCGTTTCCGAGCAGTCCGTTGTGTTGCACGACCGGCTGGGTGACGAGATACGTGCCATCGCCCGCGGGCCCCGCATACAAGTCGTTCGGAATCACACGATCGTCCTCGGTCGTATGGCTGTCCCAGACGATCTCTTGTCGCCCCAGGATCTCGAAGTTCACAAGGTGCAAATGCACCGGGTGCGCGTCGCCGGTGACGTTCCAGATCTCCCACTCCTCGGTCGAGTCGAGTGCGGGGTTCTCCGTGGTCGGGCTATGCCACGCGATCGAGCCTTCCATTTGACCGACGAGCCCTGCATTCGTGTACGCGGGAATATCGGGCCAATTAATCGGATTGCCGGCGTAGTCGGTCGCAGGCTCCGCAGTGCCGAGGAGCGGTTGAAGGCGACCGTACTCGTCCTTGCCTTCGAAGAGAGCCACCCTGCGCAGTCGGGTGGGCGTCGGAACGACGGGTCCGAAGCTGATCCCCGTTGGGGTCACGTCCGGCACCGCCGCGTCGAGCGGTAGCACGACATCGAAGGCCATGATTCGGTCGGTTTCACCGAACACTTGAAGCCCAGGGTCCTCCGTGGTGAGGATGCCACCGAACGGCTCGTCACCGCCGACGTTCTTCATGATGACGCGGCTGCCCGGTGTCACCGTCTTGAAGTCGAAGATGGTGTCGTACCGTGCGCCGGTTTCGATCAACAACGTGTCGACCGTAGTCGGGCTCGACGCCAGACCTTGGTCGCTTCCGATCACCGTGAAGGGAAGCGGTCCTGTCGCGGTAGTGAAGTCCTTAGCCCCTGCTGGAACCTCGAAGAACTGAACCGA
>CBDUCC010000384.1:0-3924 GCA_965365555.1 uncultured Myxococcales bacterium
GCGATCCGCCAGGTCTCTCTCGAGGACCTGAAGGACCGCCTCGACGCCGGCGAGGAGCTCATCCTTCTCGATGTCCGCGAGAAGGACGAATGGCGACAGGGCCACGTGCCGGGTGCGGTGCACATTCCGCGTGGCTTCCTCGAGATGCAGGCCGGGTCACGGTTGCCCGACAAGGATGCGAAGATCGTCACGATCTGCGCGGGCGGCATTCGCTCCGCCTTCGCAGCGAAGGTGTTGCAGGATCTGGGTTACTCGAACGTCGAGTCGGCGAACCCAGGATTCAACCAGTGGAAGGACGTCGGCTATCCGACGACACAGCCGTTTACGTTCACCGACGCCCAGCTCAACCGGTACTCGCGCCACCTCCTGCTGCCCGAGGTGGGGGAGCAAGGGCAGGCGAAGCTGTTGCAGGGCCGCGTTCTTCTGCTCGGCGCCGGAGGCCTCGGTTCCCCCGCGGCGCTCTATCTTGCTGCCGCCGGCGTCGGTACGATCGGCTTGGTCGATGGTGACACGGTCGACGAGTCGAACCTCCAGCGACAGGTGCTCCACGGCCTCGATCGCGTCGGCGAGCCCAAGGTCGAGAGCGGCAAGCGCACGATCGAGAACCTGAACCCGGACGTCAACGTGATCGCGTTCAACGAGCGCCTCACGCGCCAGAACGTCGACCGCATCTTCGACCAGGATTGGGACGTCATCGTCGATGGGCTCGACAACTTTGCCACGCGCTACCTCGTGAACGATGCCAGCGTGTGGAAGGACATTCCCGTCGTGCACGGTTCGATTTTCCGTTTCGATGGCCAGGTCACGACCTTCTGGCCACATCACGGCCCCTGCTACCGCTGCCTCTACCCGGAACCACCACCGCCCGAGCTTGCCCCTTCTTGCGCGGAGGCGGGTGTTCTGGGGGTGCTTCCGGGCGCGATCGGGACGCTCCAGGCGACCGAGGCCGTGAAGATCGTCCTCGAGCGCGGCGACCCCCTGGTTGGACGCCTGCTTCAGTACGACTCGCTCCAGATGCAGTTCCGCACATTCAAGCTCCGACGCAACAAGGACTGCCCGGTCTGCGGGGATCACCCGACGATCACCGAGTACATCGACTACGAGCACTTCTGCTCGGGCGCCCCGTAGCGCCGCGCCGCTTGCTACACTGCGTCCATGCGCTGGACGCTTTTCATTGTCATCATCGCCGCTCTGCCCGGCTGCGAGGACCGCGCGGCCATCGCGCGCACCGAAACGACGCTCCGGGAGGTGGATCTCCCGCACATCGTGGAGTTGGTGCAACAGGACCTCGACAACCACCGCGCCGGTGTACTGAAGGCCGCCGACAAGCTTGCCCCTGGCTTTGCGCTCGCCGATCCCGAGGCGCGCGAAGTCCAGGTTCGAGCAGCTCTTCGGATACTGCAGATGCCGAAGCGAGGGATCGACGAATTCGTGGCATCGCCGATGTCGTTCCTGGCCGCGATCGGTACCGACGGCATCGTTGTCGCTCGTGACCGCGAGCCCGACACCATGGCCGGCAAGGACTTCAAGTCGCGCTTCAGCATCGTGGGGGAGGCGCTCGGAGGATCGGCGGCCACCGGTCTCGGCGAGTTCTTCGCGGAGGACCCGACGGCTCCTTCGTCCTGGTCCATCCTCTTCTCGGCGCCATCCACCAAAGACAACACCGTGGTCGGCTGCGTGCTCGCCGGGATCCCGCTGTCGCGGCTGGCCCAGCGGCTGAGTCGGCAGTTTCGTGTCGAGCAGCAAGGGGGTGACCCGGTCTGGGTCTATCTCTACAAAGGGGAGCGGCTCTTCCACTGGGACACGCCTCCCGAGGTCGACGCGTTGGTTCGCGACCCTTCCGCGCGCGGCAGAGAGCTGGCCGCATCGCCGTCCGGTTACACCGCCACGACCCGTCTGCAGGGCGAGCTTCAGGTCTACGGAGTCTTTCCGCTTGAGATCCTGGCGCCCGACATCGGAGCGATCATCGTCAGGACGCCGGAGTGAATCTCAGAGCGGGTTCCCACTGGAACCGTCACGGGCGATGAGCCTTTGCGGCACCGTGATCCGAATCCCGGCCTCGTTGAAACGCTTCATGATCCGGCGAAACATCTCGCGGCGTACGGGGAAGAGCTTGTCCGGTTGCGTCTTGACCATGAACTTGATGACGGCGCCGTACTCGGTGAACTTGTCGACGCCGAGCATCTCCGGTTCCCCGATGATCGAGCCCTGCCACCCGGGATCCTTGCTGAGCTCCTTCGCCACCTCGACGAGTAGGGCCATCACGCGGTCGACGTCCTCGTCGAAATCGACCGGGATCTCGAAAACCGGACGACCCCAGGCATAGGTGCGATTCGTGACGTGGTCGATGTTCCCGTTGGGCATGAAATGCACGCGCCCTTCCAAGTCGCGTAAAACGGTCACCCGCATGTTCACCGACTCGACCGTTCCGGTCACGCCGCTGATCGTGACCAGGTCCCCGAGTTGGTACTGGTCCTCCAGCAGGATGAGAAAGCCCGAGAAGTAGTCTTTCATCAGGTCTTGTGCGCCGAAGGCCACCGCGACGCCGAGAAGCGCCGCGCCACCGAGGACCGTCTTGATGTCGACACCGGCTTCCTGCAGCACCAGTAGCGTCCCGAAGATCACGATCAGCACCCGAGAGACGCTGCGGAAGCTGAACGCGAGCGTATCCGCGCGCCCGGTCCCGGCGCCACGAGCGTCCTCTCGGCGTCTGCGTACGACCGCCCGCGCGATGCGGCGGGCGCTGAGGTGAACGAACGCGAGCAGCAGCATCGCGGCGAGGATCACCAGGAGCATCCGAGGACCGCGCTCCTTGGCCCAGTGTGCCACGTTCTGGGGGTGAATCGGGCTTTCGAGCCACTTCACCTGCTGCCGGGCATCCCCTGCGGCCTCGACGGCGGCATCGACCTCCGCCGTGATCCGAAGCTGCGATTCTTCGAGGTGTTCGAGCCGCTCCTCGAGGGACTCGATGTACTCGGCTCGGGCGGCGCTCCCGCGTTCCGCCTCCTCGATGAAGGCCAGGATGGCCTGGTTGGCGTTCGCGCGCGCACGAATCTTCTTCTCCGGGAATCCCTGTTCGCGATACTTCTCGAGCCGCGCCTCCATCGCGTCGAGCGCCTTCCGGAGGTTCTCCATCTCCCGCCGGTCCGTCGCAGCAAGTTCCTCCTCGAACTTGATTTGCTGTTCAAGCGACTGTTTTCGTTCAATGAATTCGGCGAGATCGAACCTCGCGATCTCGACCTCGTGCTCCCGCTGCAACAAGACCTCTCTGGCTTCGAGCTGCGCGGCCGTCATATCGGAGGAGGTCTTGGCCTCCGTCGGTTCCGGAGTAGGGCGGGTGCGGGGCATTGCCGGTATGGGCATTCGAATGGCTGGCGTCTTGGCACCAGGAGCCTCTTCGGTGGGCCTCGCGTCAGCGTCTTGTGGCGCCTCGGCGGGCGCGGGATCGACTTCGGCCGGAAGGTCACCCGTCAACCGACCCAGTGCCACGCGCTCTTGCTGGATCTTGTCTTCCAGTGCCTCGATCTGTGCTCGAATCGTCTTCTCGGCCTTGAGTGCGAGATCGGTCTGCGTCTCGAAGAGGGCGAAGTCCTGCTGGTCCTCGGCGAGCTCCCTCCGCAGCTCTTGAAGCTCCTCGGCATTCGGCTTGGGGTTGGCCTCGAGCGCCCGGATCGCCGCCTCCCTCTCGGTTCGGTCGGCGTTGAGCTCCTGCATGCCCGCAGCGAGGTCTTCGAACCACCGCGTCCGCTCGCGTAGCTCCGCGCGCAACCAGTCGAGCCGTTGCCTGTCGAGCTCGATGACTCGTCGGATCCGAACCAGGCGCTTGGCGTCGGAGGCGCCCTCGGTCGGCTCTTCCCCCAGTGTAATGTTGATCACCACCTCGGGTTTACCGAGTACTTCAACCTGAAAGGGAAAGGTCTGATA
>CBDUCC010000385.1:0-3920 GCA_965365555.1 uncultured Myxococcales bacterium
AAGAAGGCAGCAAAGGCTGCCAAGAAGGAAGGCGAGGCGGGACTGGCGATTCTGAAATAGTGCCATCGTTCATGGCCCGGGCGGCGCGGGTGTGGGGCGAGCCGATTGGTTGCCCGACCGCGCCGCGGTGATAGGGTCGACCGCGTAACCTGATGGAGGCTAAGCCGCGCGGATAGTCCGGACTTTGGCGCACCCCCGTCGAGAGGCTTCGAGTGCCACCCCCGGGACGAGAACCGCCAGGACGATGGATTGCCGTCCTCGCCGCTTCGGTCGTGGTTCATGCCGTCGTGCTGTCGACCCCGAGCGCGGCGCCCAGCGCAGCTTCCATTTCACAGCTGAACGCAGTCGACTTCACCTTCCACGTGGCCGAAGTGGCGTCGCGGGCCGTGGTGGTGGATCCGGTGACCGGAGAGTCCGCTTCGCCGAAGAACCCAGCACCGGTTGCACCGCCAAAGGCGTCTCGACGCGCCCGCGCGCAAGCCTCCTCGGATCGGCCTATCCGAGGCGAACCCAACGCATCCGCGACCGAGGCCTCCGAAGCGGCACCGAGACCCAAACTCGACCCCGCGAGCGCTGCGCGTGCGTTCGTTGCCTCCCAACGATCTGCGCCAACCAAAGCCTCGCTAGGCGAGGGTAAGGGACCGCGTGCGACTGAGGTCGAGACACGGAACTACTTCGAAGGCGTCGGCGACAAGCATTACCTTTCGCGTCGCGAACCACCGAACCTCCAGCGTCATCGCGATGGGACCTATCGCTATCGAGGCCAAGCATTCAGGGCAATCGTCGAAAAGGACGGTTCGGTCGTATTCGATGATGGATATCGCCAGGGCACCACCCTCAGATTCGACATCACCGACGTCATGATGCGAAGGCGCGGCGAAGACCCATACCGTGCGGAGAAGAACTGGTTCCTCGAGGGAACTGCGGAGTTTCGTCAGGAGCTATTCGAACACTGGAGAGCGAAGCAAACGCTGCTCGCCCTTCGCGAGCTCCGCAGGCGCCTCCTTCAGATCTTCGAAAACGGAACCTTGAGCGATGAACAGAAGTCCGCGCGTGTGATCGCGATGTTCCAAGACACGCCAGACGATCCATCTGGCGCCGCGGCGCGTGGCACGATTGAAGAGTTCGTGGCCGATAGGATGCCGACGACTGCACTGCCGCACGAATCTCGATGACACGGGAATGTCGGTAGGATCTTCTTCTGCCCGGTGCTTACATCTGGGCGCGCCCGATGCAGCCCTTGAGTCGCTTAACGCTCGTGACGGTGACGCGGCGGCCGATTGGTCGGCCTTTTCAACGAGGACAGCCTCAAAGAGGGCGGGCCTTCTCCGCGCGTGGCCCCTTGGGGCCTTGGCCTTCGTCGAATGAGACGTTCTGTTCATCACGCAAATCCTCGAAGCGCATGCCATCCACGTTCGACCTGTGGAAGAAGATGTCGTTGGCCGTGTTATGTTTGTGCCGATTCGCGATGGCTACGACCTCGAGAGCTCGATTCACCCCTCGGCGCAAGCGTCCCAACAGAGCGATTCTCCTCGAACAAAGGCGGGGACATTCCGCGCCCCGGCTCTATACGATAGACATGAACATCGAATTTGCGCAGAACTGGGTGCGGGCTCTCTCTATTGGCCTTCTCATGAGTGCGCTGACGGGGTGCACCCAGGTCGACGCCGGGAACCTCGGGATCGTGACTAAGTGGGGCGAAATTCAAGACGTTGCGCTTCAGGAGGGCATCCACTTCAGGACTCCAGTAAAGACCCAGATCATCAATATCTCGACTCGCGTCCACAAGATGGAAGCAAGTGCGACTGCATCATCCAAGGATCTTCAAGTCGTATCGACGAAGATCGCGTTGAACTACCGTATTGATGCGTCCCGGATCGTCGAAGTCTTTCGCAACATAGGTACTCGAATGGTTGTCGAGAATACGATCATCGATCCGGCGCTTCAGGAGTCGCTCAAACAGGCGACCGCTCAGTACACCGCAGAAGAGCTGATCACCAAACGACAGCAGGTGAAAGAGACACTCGGCGACAGCATCAAGGTGACGCTGGCCAAGAGCGACATCCTCGTGACGGAGCTTTCGATCACGGACTTTCAGTTCGACTCCCAGTACCAACAGGCAGTCGAATCGAAGCAGGTCGCGGAACAGCGCGCGCTTACTGCGACGAACGATCTCGCCCGCATCAGGGTTGAGGCCGAGCAGGCCGAAGCGAAGGCGCGCGGTACGGCCAACGCAATGCTGGCAAGGGCCGAGGCCGAAGCGAAAGCACAGGAGCTCCTTAGGGAGACCATTAGCGCTGAAATCGTATATTTACGGGCGGTCGAGAAGTGGGATGGAAGGCAGCCGAGCGTCGTTGGAGAGGGCGGCGCCATCTTGGATCTCGGCGCAATCAAGAAGGCCGCAGGCCGCTGATCCGTCGACGGTCGTTCACGGCTGTGGCGAGCGTTGGAAGCAGAGTGCCCCTGCTGCGTCTGTGAACACGATCGGATTGGTCAACGTGCACCTCCTCGCGTGAACACCGAGAGATCGGGACCACGAGTGGCCATTTCAATGCACGCGAACGCGCGGCGACGGTGGCTCTTGGAGCGCGTCCGGAGGCCGACCGACAGCTTGAAAGTGGCCGAATAACTGGCACCATAACGGAGCTTGCCGGACGGTCAGCCGAAATCATTTTGCTCGGGAAAACCGGGATGGACGCGTAGCTCAGTTGGATAGAGCGCTGCCCTCCGGAGGCAGAAGTCGCAGGTTCGAATCCTGCCGTGTCCGCAAAGGATTCTCAGGAGTTGGCAGCTCCATGTCGAGCCAGGACGAGGCATGTGCCCGCCATCCCTAGCCACTGCGGCTCAGCGCCGGAACCGAGCGCAGACCGAAGGCCTTCGATTTCCGGTTCGAGGCGCCGCCGCTCTCGCTTTGCTCTCTTCAGGCGAATCGCACTGAAGAGCAGTCCGCCGGCGCCCACCATCAGAGCGGCGATACCGCCCGCAATGGGGCCGGTGCTGCCTACGATAGATGGATCGTTGGAGCTCTCCGCGGCCAACCCCCCGACGAGAAGGCCGGCTCCGATGGTTATGACCACCGCCGACACCGCAACGCCGGCACGCGGTTTCCTCACGTTGGCATTCTGATAGGCGGACTCCAGCTCTGCGAGTCGGCTCTGAAGCTCGCTATGCAGCGCGACTTCGAGGTGGCCCTGTGAGACGGCCACCGAGTCGGTCTCGGCTTGGGCGCTAGCAGTAGACGCGGCGAGCGTCAGAAGGCCAGCCAATAACGTGACGCCACGAAGTCGGACCGAGTATCGCATCAGACGCCTTCCGCGATTTACGCTGCATCGCACAGCTCCGCCAGATAGGTCATCTTGGAACCACGACCAAGACCATGGTTTGTCGAACCTCACATGGAGTGAACTCGTCGGAGACCAGCTGCTGGGTCGCCAGTGCGGTCATCGTCCAGATGTCGCCAGAAATCCCGACTCTCTTAGCGCATCGGGCTCAGGATGAGGGCCGAATTGCGCGGTACTAGCTCGCTATGTCGCGTCGGGGACCGCGCAGAGGCGCTTTGTGTTGCCTATCTGCTCGTCGCCGAGTCCACATCATCATACCAAATTGAAAGTGCCTCACGAGTGTTCTCGCGCGCCGTACGCAGCGAGGCTGTGAACGTGTGAATTTCGTGCCGATGCCCGCGGATGTACACGATCCAAGCCCCATCTCGCCCTCGCGAGTACACCGCCGTGTACCGGCCTTTCCCAGCTAGCAGCTCATCGCCCATCGCCGCCCCCTCTCAACCACCCCTCGCCCAAGCAGGGCCCGAGCACGGTCTTAGTGCTCCTGTAAGTCTTCGAATGCATGTTGTCGCTCTTCAAGACCCCGTCACCTGGTCCATCGTCTCCGGCTTCAAGGGCCTAGAAAACGACGTCGTCATC
>CBDUCC010000386.1:0-3909 GCA_965365555.1 uncultured Myxococcales bacterium
CGTAGTCCCGGTGCACCGCGAAGTCATTGCCGATCGCCTCACGCCTGTTCTTGCCCATGCAACGCTCGGAGACGAGGCGGGGAGCTACCTGCTCGAAAGCGTGACCGGCGGGGAGACCTGGGCGCGCTACAGCTTCGTCGGCTTCGGGCCCGATGTGATCGTGCGCGGTGTCGCGGACAAGTTCGAGCGCGTCCAGGACGGCGAAGTGCACCAGGAGCTCGGCGTCGATCCTTGGGAGCGGCTTCGCCAGACTCTCGCAGAGTGGAAGCCGCCCGATGTGGATTGGCTTCCGCGCTTCGGGGGCGGGGCGGTCAGCTATGTCAGCTACGACGCAGTCCGCACCTTCGAGCCGAGTGTTGGTGAGGCGCTGACCCGCGACGACGATTGGGAGTTCTGCTTCGCGCTCGGCGGCACGGTGCTGATCTTCGACAACGTTCGGGGCACCCTTCGCGTGGTCGTGCCGGCGCGGGTGGATGGCGATGGTTCGCCCTACGATCGTGCGATCGAGCGGATCGAGTGGGCGCTCGCCCGACTCGACGAGCCCAAGCTCCCACGCCGACTTCATCCACCGGAGCGGATGGGCGAGCTCGAGCTGCCGGCATCGTCCTTCGACCGGCCTGGATTCTGTGCGGCCGTCGAGGTAGCCAAGGAGCACATCCGTGCCGGGGACATCTTTCAAGTGGTGCTTTCGCAACGCTTCCGACTTCCGCTCGGCGAGACCGACGTGTTCGACGTCTACCGGGCGATGCGGATCATCAATCCGAGCCCGTATATGTACTTCCTGCGGTTGCCCGACCGGATCGTCGCAGGCGCCAGCCCGGAGACCTTGGTTCGCCTGGAAGACGAACAGGTGCATGTACGACCGATTGCGGGCACCCGGCACCGTGGCCGCACGGAGGAAGAAGACCAGGAGATCGCCGAGGATCTGCTGGCGGACCCGAAAGAGCGTGCCGAGCACGTGATGCTCGTCGACCTCGGCCGCAACGACGTCGGCCGCATCAGCAATCCGGGAAGCGTCGAAGTCACCGATCGGATGATCATCGAGCGTTACTCTCACGTGATGCACATCGTGAGCAACGTGGTCGGCGACCTGGCGCCCGGCCGAGACGCCCTCGACGTGCTGCGCGCGACGTTTCCTGCCGGCACCTTGAGCGGTGCACCAAAAGTACGCGCGATGCAGATCATCGACGAGCTCGAGCCCGAGCGCCGAGGCGTCTACGGTGGTGCGGTCGGTTACATCGGCTTCGATGGCAACATGGACGTTGCGATCGCGATCCGCACGATCGTCGCCCGCGACGGCGAGATGTGGCTCCAGGCCGGCGCGGGCTTGGTCGAAGCGAGCGATCCCGAAAAGGAATACGAAGAGACCGTCAACAAGGCCCAGGCGGGGCTCGTTGCCGTGAAGGCGGGCCGGCGCTGACCCTGGGCCACGCGCCGGGTGCCTCGCTCCGTGGCCGGAGTCCCGCTCGGGCATCGCGTGGAGTGAAGCGCGAGAAGAATTCGCGATACGGTCTCCAAGCCATTGGAACGACTTGCTTTCTAGAGAGGCTGCGTGTCCCCTAAAAAGGGTGAACAATTGGTTTCCATTTTTCTTGTTGGCTTTCTATGCTCGTGTCTCCGAGTCGAAAGGCGCGATGGGGCGCTGGGCGCTCGGGAGTAGAGGGAGGCGAGCTATGACGAAGTTCGTATCAAGGAGCCTCGGGCTTCTCGTGACGGTATTCATGCTGACGCTTTCGTTTGGATGTGGAGAAGACCTCGGCGAAACGGGAGTGCAGTCGGCCGAGCTTTCGAAAGGCCAATGCAACTCGATTGTCGCGAGGGCACTGAGCGCGGCGCAACGCTGCGCGCGCGGTGATTGTGGGTTCGACGAATGCGTCGAGGTCGGCGAGGCCTTCGAAGGCTTCTTCGGCAACGAAGACTGCGCGGCCGGGTTCGCGGCGGGCGATATCAATGGGCTGCCAGAAAACGCGTCGATCCACCCACGAACGGGTGAGATCAAGCATGTGGGCGAGGTCATCTGCGGCTCCGTGGTGTTCTGCGGATTCTGCGAGGACGCGCCCGAAGGAGTCTGCACGGGTCCCTGCGAGGAGGCCGAGTAGCAACCTGGCTCCGAGCCAGTCACCGATCCACGGACGCCCGGCTACTTCTGGCTGGGCGTTCGTAATTGGAGAGCATGCCCAAGCTCGGGGGTTCGAACGAGGTTCGACCGTCGCCTCTACGAGCGAACGCCTTGGACGACCCTGGGGATCTCGCCATCAAAGATCATCCGAAGCGCCGCGGGGGCATCGTAGCCGTGCCGTGCGAGTGCGGATTCAAGGACCTCGATCTCTACCGGAGCGTTGCATATCTGGTGCAGGTACTGAGCCAAGGACGAGGGTACATGGGTCACCGAGCGCGGCTGCAACTCGTGCTCGAGTCGCTGGAGCTGAGACGCGAAGCCGATATTGGGAAGGACTTGAATCCGCTTCGATCGAGCTCGACAGAGGGCATCAAAGAAGCTCAAGGACTCCGTTTTCATCAGCCAGGCGATGGCCAGGGTTGCCGATCGGCTGACACCGACTTCACAGTGGACGAAGAGCTTGGCCTTCGGATCGCTGGCCGTCGCAGCTGTCGCGAAGTCGAAGAACTCGGGAAACGTCCCTGCGATGTCCTGATGCATTCCATCGTGGACATCGAGAAACAGATGATGAAAGCCCTGTCGTAGGAACTCCATCTGCGAACGGTCATCTTCCATGAGGCAGCTCACGACATGGGTGATGCCGGCTCCCTTCAGCTCCTGGACGTGCTCTTGGTTCGGTCGTCCGCCCAGATACAAAGCCCGAGTGATCTCACTGAAGACGCTCTCCCGCAGGTCGACAGAGAAATCGAGTCCAAGGCCGAGCCCTGAGAGAAGACGGTCCGCGAGGTGTTCGAGTATGGCCTTCATGGGTGGGTCCTGCTCCGAGCCGAGCTGCCTACCCAGAACCATACACCGTGCGATCGTCAGCTGGATTGGGTTTCGGCGACCCGGTGCTGTGCCGGGGTGCGCGGTGCGACTGCGTCTCACCTCCGCAGGAAGCAATTACGTATGGCCCGGCGCAGCCCTGCGACCCCAGGTTACCCCTGACCGGGCGAGGAGGTCGTGATCAGGTGCGTTGTCGCTTTGGTTTGCGTGATCACGCTCTCGGTCGCTCTGCCCCAAGGAGTAGCGGCGCAGGCCGGCGAAGAGGAAGGAGCGAGCGCAGCGCCCGCGGTTCATTCGAAGTATCACCTGCCGCCGCAGCTCATGCTGCGGGCGAGCTATTTCCCATACCTCGATGCGGATACGGCCGCTGATGCCACGTCCGACCCGACTGAGGCCAGTGCCGAGGAGCCCATGAAGCCTGCCTCCGAGCCAGTGCTGAAGCTGGAGCTCGATTCTGGCGGTCTGAAGGTGACGCCAACTGCGCCTGGGCAAACAAGAGAGACAACGCCGCGTGGTCGAGGCGCCAAACCGGGCGCCAAAGCTGGAATCGCGGTCGGCGTGATATTGGGAGCTGGCCTCGTCGTCGGTGGAGCGGTAGCCGCAACTCTCGCTTCCTGGAGTAGGAGTTATGACTAAGGTGATTCCGTTTTCTGAGTCTCGCATTCACTCGACGTGCGACCTCGGCGCGTTCGAGGTGCAGCCTTAGCGCTTCGTCCGAGACGCCTTCCTGGCACACCATCGACACTTGCGGGGACCGAGCAAGACCGGCCGGCCTGAGGCTCGGAACGACATAGGTCGTTGGTTTCGCCTTGGCCGGCAGCTACCCGTCCCTGACCATCGCGCCCGAGGGCAATGGCGGGGTGTTCGCGGCGCAGCCAAAGCTAGGTGGCCGCGCGGCCAGTCGAATCGATGCTCAAGACCCCCCAAAACGAAAAACCCGACAGATGCTAACCATCGGGAATTCC
>CBDUCC010000387.1:0-3904 GCA_965365555.1 uncultured Myxococcales bacterium
GAGACCGGCGATCGCCGGGAACGGTCGGTTCAAGCTGCTCTGCGCACGGATCCCCTGTGTCGACGCATCCAAGTGTACCGGGCCACACGCATCGCCGAAAAGGGCCGGCCCGATCTCACGGCAACACTGAACCCCCTGGGTGCACCCGAACCTAAGGTTCGCCAACCGAGACCGCTCCGCCCTGTTCTCACGGCGACACTGCACCCCCGAGGTGCACCCGAACCTAAGGTTCGCCAACCGAGGTCCCGCCGGCTCTCCACTCGTCGAGGAGGGCATACGCCTCTTCCGGCGAATACGGGCCATGCTCGATCCGGTGCTCGTACAGGAGCTTCATGGCCTCGCCGATCAACGGTCCCGGCTCCAGCTCGAGGTACTGCATCACCTCGCCTTCCGAGCTGGAGGTGTCGCGGGACCCACCGGTGAAGCCGCCGCCATGAATGTACAGAAGCAGAGGGGTGGGCTCTTGTGACTCCGGGATGTAGATGTCGAAGAGGTTCTCGTCGTACGGGCCGTACTCGATGGCCTCATAGTACTTGGCAGAACCAATGTCGAAGGCGGCCTGCGCCTCGGTGAGCTCGAGCGGCTCGGCGGGCGGCGTGCCGCTATCGGACTCGCTGCCGCATGCTCCAACGAACAGGGCAGCAACGAGGATGCTGACGTGAACAAAGCGAAGATCTTTCATGGGCCCCCATTAGCATCATCAGCGGGAAACGACCAGAGACCCCCGTTCAATCCGAGAACCAGGTCGGCACCTTGCTGGCGCTCGCGACCACCATACGCGAAGGCTCCACAAATCGAACGATCGTGGGCAGATGGCCGCGGGCGAGCTTCAGCTTTCCCTCCATCATGGCTTTGATGGGGTCGAGGCGACCTTCGATCACGTCTCGCCAGCGCGCGTACGTTCCGACGATCACGAATTCCGCATCCGCAGGGTCGCTTTCGCCCTCGACGAAGCGGGCGCCTCGGCACTCGCCTTGGTGCACGTCCAAGACGATCCCCGCATCACGCTCGAGGCCGTAGCTCGAATCGGCGCGCACGATCATCGCGACCGGCCCGAAGGTCCAGGGCTTCCCGACTTCGCGGTAGTCACGGTCGGTGTTGAGCGCGATCTTCAGCGCTTGTGTCCATTCGGCCGACGGAAATCGATGCAACTGCCAACTCCCTGCCCGGACTTGGAAGAGACGCCACTTAGCCCGCCGCAGCGGCTCGCGCAAACGCGCCATGCTAGAACACACACTGTGCGTGTCTTGCATTCGACGCTTCTGGAGCAGCACGGTTTTCGTCACGTCTTCGCCACGCGCCACGGAGGAGTGAGCGCTGCGCCCTACGACACGCTCAACCTCGGTTACCACCTCGGCGACGACGACGCCGCAGTCGACGAGAACCGGAGACGCTTCGCCGAAGGCCTCGGGGTACCGCTCGATGCCCTTTTTGAGCAGCGCCAAGTGCACGGCATCGAAGTGCGTGCGGTGTCTGCCATGGACGACCCTTCGACGGTCGCCGATGCACGCGGGGATGCGCTTATCGCCCGCGACCCGGGCATTGCGGTGGCGGCGCGTACCGCGGACTGCGTTCCGCTGCTGGTCGCTCACACTCCTACCGGCAACGTCGCCGCGATTCACGCTGGCTGGCGTGGTGCAGTGGCCGGTGTCGTGCCGAACGCCCTTCGTGCGCTTGGCCACGCTCCGAGCGAGCTCTTGGTCGCGATCGGCCCTCACATTCGCGTCGCCGCGTTCGAGATCGGTGAGGAGGTTGCCGGCGAGCTACGGCGCGTCGGAGGGGAGGGCGCTGTGCGTAGGCAACAAGGACAGCGGCCTCACGGGGATCTCGCGGTGCTCATTCGAACGCAGCTCGCCCGCGTCGGCGTACCCGCGTCCGCGATCGACGACGTAGGTGGCTGCACCTATGCAAACACCGCGAACTTTTTTTCGCATCGACGTGAGCGGGGAACCACGGGTCGTCACCTGTCTGCGATCGTCGCAAACCGCGCCTCTTCGTGCTAGCTCTCGCTCGTGCCGGAGTTCGCCAAGACCAAAGCCGGAGTCGACGCCTCGGAGAAGAAGACTCTCGGCGAAGGACTCTTTCGCAAGTGCGAGGCCTGCGGTGATGCCGTCAAGAAGGACGATTTCGCGCGCAACCTCGAGGTCTGTCCTGCCTGCGGGGCTCACTTTCACCTTCCGGCCGAAGACTGGATCGCGCTTCTGAGCGATGAAGGCTCTTGGACGGCGCACGACACCGACTTGGTGGCCTCCGATCCGCTTCGATTCACGGACTCCAAGGCCTACCCCGATCGCGTCGAAGCCGCACGCGCATCCACCGGCGTCAGCGACGCCATCCTCGCTGGCGAGGCCCGCATCGACGGCCGCCCCCTGCAGCTCGGGGTCTTCGTCTTTCGGTTCATGGGTGGTTCGATGGGCTCGGTCGTCGGCGAGGTGATTACCCGTCTCATGGAGCGTGGCGCCGAAAAGCGTCAGCCGGTCGTGCTGCTCTCCTGTTCCGGGGGTGCGCGCATGCAAGAAGGCGCGCTTTCGTTGATGCAGATGGCCAAGACGGTCGCCGCCCGCGGCAAGCTCCGCGAGGCGCGCGTGCCCTTCATCAGTGTGTTGCTCCACCCGACCACCGGCGGTGTGGCCGCGAGCTTTGCGCTCCAAGGAGACGTGAACATTGCCGAGCCCGGAGCGTTGATCGGGTTCGCCGGTCCCCGGGTCATCGAAGATACGATTCGCCAAAAGCTTCCGGACGGCTTTCAGCGCTCCGAGTTCCTGCTCGAGCACGGCATGATCGACATGATCTCCTCGCGGCACGAAATGCGCGACACGATCGCACGTCTCGTCGAATACCTTTTGCCGTGACCCGATACCGCGAGTCGCTCGAGTGGCTCTACAGCCTCGAGTCGCGAGGCATCAAGCTCGGCCTCGAACGAATGCTGGCAGCATCTGCACATCGAGGCCACCCCGAGCGGGGGCTCCGATACGTCCACATCGCCGGCACGAACGGCAAAGGCAGCGTGGCGACGATGACCGAGTCGATGCTACGGGCAGCCGGATACCGCACTGGGCAGTTCGCGTCTCCGCACCTTCAACGCTACGTCGAACGCATCCACATCGACGGCCGGCCGATCTCCGAGGCCGAAGCCGCTCGACGCATCGAAGCCCTTCGCCGAGATTCGGGGCTGCCGCCGCTCTCCTTTTTCGAATACACGACGCTCCTCGCCTTCGAGGCCTTTCGCGACGCCGCCTGCGACGTGGTGGTTCTCGAAGTGGGCCTAGGCGGCCGTCTCGATTCGACCAACATCGTCACGCCCGAGGTAGCGGTCATCACCAACATCAGCCTCGAGCATCAGCACATCCTCGGCGACACCCACGCCAAGATCGCCCGTGAAAAGGCTGGGATCCTCAAACCCAAGGTTCCCTGCATTGTGGGTGTCCGCCACAAACAGGCCCGGCGTGCCATCAAGGCCTGCGCTCGAAAGGTCGGCGCGCCGCTACGCTGGATCGATCGCGACTTCGAGGCGTCGTGGACCGGACGCAGGCTCCAAGTTCGGGTGGGCGAGCAGGTCGATGAGAACCTGCGACTCGGTCTCCGCGGTAGCTACCAAGTCGACAATGCCGCCTGTGCTGTGGCGGCCGTTCGGGAGCTCGAGGGCATGGGGTTCCCCGTCCCCGATGAGGCAGTCCGAACGGGCCTTCGCCGTGCGAAATGGCCCGGCCGACTCGAGTGGTGTTCTGGGAGGCCGGCCTTTCTCTTCGACGCCGCCCACAACGTGGCCGGCTGCATGACGCTGGTCCGCTACCTCGATGATCTCGCGCCCGAGCGAAGGGTCGTGCTCCTCTTTGGCGCGATGCGGGACAAGGACCACCGCAGAATGCTCGCCGCGTTCGACGGTCGGGTGGACAAGCGCATC
>CBDUCC010000388.1:0-3902 GCA_965365555.1 uncultured Myxococcales bacterium
GAGGCGGGCCGATCGCGAACATGATCGTCGGGCTCGGCAAAAACCTCGGTCTCGATGTGATCGCCGAAGGGGTGGAGACGGAGGGGCAGCTCGAGTACCTGAGGGCGCACGGATGCGACATCGCGCAAGGCTATCTGTACGCGAAGCCGCAGACCCCCGAAGAGCTCACCCCCTGGCTGGCAGCCAACCAGCGCGTCTCGAAGACGAACGTCCGGAGCCTGCCGCGAGCCAAACGGGGCGACGAGACCGGCACCTGAGTCCGGTCTCGGTGTGCTAGCGTGCATGCCATGCCAGCCTCGACGATCCTGGTCGTCGACGACGAACAGAACATCCTGAGCTCGATTTCGACGGCGCTCGGACTCGAGGGATACGAAGTGGAGGTCGCGGGGTCGGCCGAGATCGCGCTCGAAAAGCTCGGGCGACAGAGCGTCGATGCCATCCTGCTGGACGTGCAGTTGCCGAAGATGGATGGTCTCGAGCTTCTCGACGCCATGCGAGAGCGGGGCATCGGAGCGCCCGTGATCATGATGAGCGGACACGGCACGATCGAGTTGGCGATGGAGGCGATTCGCCGTGGCGCAGTCGATTTCATCGAGAAGCCGATCGGGAGCGACCGGCTGATGCTTTCGCTCGGGCAGGCCCTGAAGCTGCGGAAGCTCGAGGACGAGAACCGTGAGCTTCGGCGCCGCTTCGGACCGGGGACGAAGCTGCTGGGCGAGAGCGAGGCGATGAAAGCGCTGCGCGCGCAGATCCAGCTCGCGGCGCGGTCGAACGCCACGGTGCTGGTTCTCGGAGAGCGGGGTACCGGCAAGGAGCTGGTGGCGGCCGCGATTCATTCAGGCTCGGGCCGGGCCGACAAGGCGTTCGAGAAGCTGAACTGTGCAGCGGTACCCGACGGCTTGATCGAAAGCGAGCTTTTCGGGCATGAAGCCGGAGCCTTCACGGGCGCGACGAAACGAAGGCGCGGCAAGTTCGAGCGGGCTCATCAGGGGACGCTGTTCCTCGACGAGGTCGGCGACATGCCCAGCCCGATGCAGGCCAAGCTGTTGCGGGTGTTGCAAGAGGGTGAGCTCGAGCGTGTCGGCGGAGGGTCGGCGGTACCGGTCGACGTCCGGGTCGTCGCCGCCACCAACAAATCGCTCGAGGAGGAAATCGAACGAGGCAGGTTTCGCGCGGACCTGTTCGACCGCCTGAACGTCGTGCCCTTGCGGGTGCCCGCGCTACGCGAGCGGCCGCAGGACATCCCCTTGCTTGCCCGGCACTTCCTCGAGCTCGCCTGCGAAGTGCACGAGCGGCCGGGCAAGTCGCTGTCTGACGGGGCGATGGCCCTACTCAGTCGCTATGGATACCCCGGAAACGTTCGCGAACTTCGAAACCTCGTCGAGCGGCTCGTCATCCTCACGCCCGGATCCATCATCGACGAGGAACAGGCCCGCCTGCTGCTCCCGTCGGCCACGGGGGCGCCGAATACGCGCGGCTTCCGTCCCGAAACCCCTCTGCGGGAGTTGCTCGAGGAGGCGGAACGCGAGCTGATTGAACGCGCCCTCAGGCACCGGAGCGGACACGTCACGAAGACCGCAGCCGACCTCGGGCTGGAGCGAAGCCATCTCTACAAGAAGATGCGAGCGCTCGGAATTCGCAAGCCAAGAGACGAGTGAGATTGCGTTCTCGCCGGGCGCAACATAGATCGCCTTGGAGACGAGGTCGCCTTGCTCGATAATCTCCTACCCATCGATCCGGAAGTCGCGGCGCGTGTCGAGGCGCTGGACCTTCGTTTCAACAAGTTTGGGGTCGACCCGTACGGCATCGACAAGAACGACCTGATCCGCTTCGTCTCGGCGTTCGCGTGGATTTACCGGTTCTACTTCAAGGTGGATGTCTACGGTCTGCACCACGTGCCCTCCCGGGGTCGAGGGATTCTGGTGGGGAACCACTCGGGTGGCGTTGCGATCGACGGAGCGATGGCCATGGGCTCGCTCCTCCTCGACGCGGAGCCGCCGCGGCTGGCCCACGCGATGGTCGACAAGTTCATCCACGAGTTCCCCGGGGCCTCGCAGTTTATGGCCCGTACCGGACAGTTCACGGGCAATCCGGATCAGGCGATCCGGCTCCTGCGGGACGAACGCCTGATCCTGGTCTTTCCCGAGGGCGCCAGGGGTACGGCGAAGCTGGCGAAGGAGTCGGATAGCCTCGTCGAGTTCGGAACGGGGTTCATGCGACTCGCGCTCGAGACGAAGAGTCCGATCATTCCCTTCGGCTTCGTCGGCGGCGGAGAAGCGCTCCCGACGATCGCGAACCTCCGACGACTCGGCCGCATGCTCGGCGTTCCGTACATACCGGTCACCAAGTGGGGCCTGCTGATTCCGAAGCCGACGCGATTTCAGCTTCTTTACGGAAAGCCGATGTTTTTCGAAGGCACCGGTCATGAGCGCGATGAAGTCGTGACCGAGATGGTTGATCGAGTGAAGGAGCGAATTCGGGACTTGATCCGCCAGGGCCGAGCACTCAGGGAGAAGCAGATCTCCGAAGAGGATCTCGTGTTGGAATGAAGGTTTTGGTGACAGGAATTTCGGGCAAGCTCGGGCGCCTGGTCGGCCTCGAGCTACTTCGCCGCGGCTATCAGGTGGTCGGGATCGATCGGCGACCCTGGCCGGGCGGCCCCGAAGGAGTCGAGGTCCATCAGGTCGACATCCGCAAGCGACCCGCCGAGGATGTCTTCCGCACGTACCCACCCGATGCGGCGATTCACATGGCCACCGTCACGCACTTGGTGACGAAGACCCCAGACCGGATGCGGGTGAACCTTTATGGTACGCGAGCCTTCATCCACCACTGTCATGAGTACGGGGTCAAACAGGCGATTTTCGCGGGCCGCCACACGTTCTACGGCGCAGCCGCCGACTCGCCGCTCTACCACACTGAAGACGAACCACCGATCTCGGCCCATGCCTTCCCCGAGCTCGCCGACCTGGTGGCTGCCGACCTCTATGCGGCCTCGGCCCTCTGGCGCTACCCGGAGATCGCAACCGCGGTACTCCGGCTGGTCTACACCCTGGGGCCGAGCCAGCACGGCACATTGGCGGCGTTTCTGAAGGGTCCGAGAGTTCCACTGGTGATGGGCTTCGACCCACTGTTCCACTTCATCCACGAGCAAGATGCCGCCGAAGCCATCGTCACCACGCTGGCCCACAAGCTACACGGGATCTTCAACGTATCCGGCCCGACTCCGGTGCCGCTGTCGACGATCGTGAAGGCCGCCGGCCGACGGCCACTTCCGATGCCGGAGGCCCTCTTCAAGCTTGGCCTCGGGAGGCTCGGCCTGCCGCTGCTGCCAGACGCCGCGGTGGATCACCTGAAGTATCCGATCGTCGTCGACAGCGACACCTTCAAGCGAGCCACGGGCTTCCGCCACTCGTACGACGAGCGCGAGACCATTCAAACCTTCCGCAGCAGCTAGCGGGGACAGGAACCCCGTCTAAAAACACTGTAATTTCAAACCTTTGTACACCCTGCTGCGAATTAATGCATGGCGGTACGGGTCCGCCTCCGGAAGAATTCGCAGTTGGGTTCGTAGCTAGTGGGAATCGTTGGGGACGCGGAGGGGGTGCGTGTCCCGCGAGTCGGTGGGTAGCGCTCGGGAACACGGGCGTCGCGATCGATTCCTCGCTCGACCCGATTTTTTGACGCAAAGCGGCGGCTCGCCCGACTCTTCGCGGGATGGGTGCATCGACTGAGCGTAGCGAGCTTCGCGGTCAACTCCTCGACGGGCGCTATCGGCTTGGACACGCGATCGGAACCGGGGGGACCGGAATCGTCTTCGAGGCCGAGCGCTTGGCGACGCTCGAGCGCGTGGTCGTCAAAATGCTGCGGCCTGCGCACTGCGGCAATCCCGACCTGATGAG
>CBDUCC010000389.1:0-3884 GCA_965365555.1 uncultured Myxococcales bacterium
CCTGTTGGATGGCGTTCTGGCCGGTCGTCGCGTCGAGTACGAGCAACACGTGGTCTGCGGGGCGCCCGAGCGCTTTTTCCACCGTGCGTCCGAGCTTTTTCAGTTCGTCCATCAACGGCACCTTGGTATGCAGGCGACCCGCGGTGTCGGCGATGACGATGTCGACGCCTTCGTCCTTCGCTCGCTGAATCGCGTCGAAGATCACGGAGCCGGGATCCGCGCGGTCCTTGCCTTTGACGACTTCGCAACCCACGCGTCGCCCCCAGACCTCGAGTTGTGTCACCGCGGCCGCTCGGAACGTATCGCCTGCTGCGAGTAGAAGCGTCTTTCCTTGGCGGTCCAAACGGCTCGACAGCTTCCCGATCGTCGTGGTCTTGCCGACGCCGTTCACACCGACGACGAGAATCACGGTGGGTCGGTCCTGGGTCGGGAGCCCGCCGCCGCTGTCGGCGAGAATGATCCGCGCTTCTCCCCGGATTGCCTCCCAGGCATCGTCGGCAGAGCTCAGCTCGCCGCTGCTCATCTTCGAACGCAACGCCTCGAGGATTCGCTCCGTCGTGTGGACGCCCACGTCGGCCGTGATCAACACTTCCTCGACCTCGTCGAGAATCGTCGGGTCGAGCTCCCGGTCTCTGCGGAATACCCCTGCCAAGCGCGAAATCAGGTTGCCGCGGGTC
This sequence comes from uncultured Myxococcales bacterium, assembly GCA_965365555.1. Lineage (GTDB taxonomy): Bacteria > Myxococcota_A > Polyangia > Polyangiales > Houyiibacteriaceae > SG8-38. The sequence continues at coordinate 678 of CBDUCC010000389.1, forward strand.
GACTTCAGGCCGCTTCGAAAAGCGCCGAGGTCGGCTGGTGGCGCGGGCGGCGGCACCACGGTGGGCTCGGGGATGAGCGTTGGCGGATGCTCGGTCGGCGGCTCCGGCGCAGCGGGCACACCTGCAACGAGGTCCTCCAGCTGAATCGGCTGGGTCGGCTCTGCTTCGGCCTGCTCGGGGATCTCGATCTCCGGCCGCTCGTCGGGGAGCGACTCCGGCGGCGTCGGCTCGGGTGCAGGCGGCAACTCGCGTTTTGCACGGGCGCGCACCAAACCGATGATCAGCCCGATCACGATGAGAGCGCCGAGTGCGATGATCGCGCCCAGCACCGTTGGGTTGTTCAGATCCAGTGACTCCATTCGACCTCTGTGCCCCCCGATGGCCGTCGGGCCCGCGCAATATAGAGACCTGGGCGGCGGGCAGTCAACGCGGCCGTGCACCCCAGTCGCTTGCCGTGTCCATTGCGCAACTGTGATACTGCAGAGCAGGGGAAGGGCGCGCGTTTGAGGGGGCACACCGGCCGATGGCATTGTTGGCGACTCGTCATCGTCGTCGCGCTGGTCGTTGCAAATGGCGCGTCCGCCGGCGGTCGCGAAGACTACCTCGTACGACTTCTGCGCACCTCCGATGCGTATCGCGATCGAGCCCAGGCCGACCTGTCAATGGGCCAGCTACCGAAAACCGAACGGACAGTGGGTACGCTGGAGCGCGCCCTGCGGGACAAACACCCTGCGGTTCGTGTGTCTGCGATTTCATCGCTTCGACATCTGGAGTCCAAGCCTTCACTGCCGGTCATACGGCGCGCTACCAAGGACCGAAACAAGTCGGTGAGACGAGCCGCGCTCGATGCAGTAGCCGTGCTCGAGGCCATTGGACAACGCGAGCGCGGCCCGGGTGAGCCTCGCTATTTGGTCGCGGTCGGCATGCCGGGCGCGAAGGCCGAGCGAGTGTCGAGACAGATGCTGTTCGATGTGCGGATCTACCTGTCCGAGCAGCTTCTGAAGCTACAAGGCGTGGAGCTGGCGCCCGACGAGCTGACGCCTGCGGACGCCAAGAGCGAGATCGCGCGCCGCCGTCTTGCAGGTTTCTATCTCGAGAGCTCGGTCGTCACGCTGGAACCGAAGGGCGGCGGAGTGCGCGCGGTCGTCTCGGTGATCGTGCTCACGTATCCAGGGCGGGACATGCGCGGAATGTTGCGCGGTGCAGCCACGGCGACAGGCCGCTACAGCGCGGAGACTGCAGAGCAGGCGATTCAAGGAGCATTGGTAGGGGCGCTCCGTCGCTTACCGACGGTCCTCGAAGCCGCAAAAGCGAGAGGAAATCTTTGACCGTGCAAGAGCGATCGGCGTAGGAAGTGGGTGACGCGATGGGGGAAAAACGACAGCGCAAGTTGAAGAACTACCTGCTCGATCGGCGATTCCAGCTGAAGTACACGGGCATGGTCTTGTTCGTCACCGTGGCCGTCGCCGGCGTGCTGGGCTACGTCGCCTACGACTTTTCGAAGGGGCAGACCGAGGCGTTCACCGCGCAGCTCGCCGCGCAGCCGGACCTCGACGAAGCCACCGCAAATGAGCTCGAGCAGTTTGCGCAGCAAGAAGACCGACGCGTCAGAAACGCAATCATTGCGGGAGTCCTCCTCCTCACGATTGCACTCGGATTGACTGGGATTCTCGTGACACACCGTGTCGTTGGACCCGCATACCGGATGAAGCGGCTCTTCGAGCACGTCGGCGAGGGGCACCTACGGGTGACGACCGGGATTCGAAAGGGTGACGAGCTTCAAGACCTGTACCAGTCGTTCGCCGAGATGGTCGAGTCCCTGCGCGAGCAGCGCGCCGAGGATGTCGAGCGCCTGGAGCGGACGATCGCTGAGATGGAAGCGTCGGGCGTCGAGTCCCCCTATGTCGCGGAGCTTCGCGCGGTTCTCGACGGGATTCGCAAGAGCGTGGACTGAGAGTCCGATTCGCGGACACGACAGTGTCGCTCTTTGCGGGCTGGCCGTGCACAGGGGTGCTGCGGTACCGTTCTCGGCACGCGGAGGCCGCCATGCGTGTGCTCAAGATTGTCGTTCTGGTCGTTATCGCTTTCAGTGTGTTGGTGTTCGGCGTGGGCTCGTTTCTGCCCAAAGACTTCCGGGTCGAGCGTTCGATCCACGTCGACGCGCCGGCCGGGGTCGTGTTCGATCAAGTCAACACGCTCAGAAACTGGAGCGCGTGGTCACCTTGGACAGCACGGGACCCCACGATCGAGAACAGCTACAGCGGCCCGGAGTCCGGAGTCGGAGCGTCGGTTTCGTGGACGAGTGAGGGATCCGGGGATGGGACGCAAACGATCACCAAGAGCGAGCGACCGTCGCGGATCGAGACGCAACTCGACTTTGGTGAGATGGGGCAACCGACGGCCGACTGGAGCTTCGAGCCGAGCGCAGAGGGCACCAAGGTGACCTGGGGGCTCAGCGGCAGGGCGAACGGTGCGCTCGGCGGCTACTTCGCGGCCATGATGGACCGCATGCTCGGCGCCGACTACGAAGACGGGTTGGCGAGGCTCAAACAGGTCGTCGAATCGACGCCATCGAACTGAGGTTCCATTGATCCGCCCGTTGTTGTTCGCCGCAGTCTGTATTGCAGTCGCCGCCTGCCACACGGTGCCGGACCCCTACGATCCCGGCCGCCAGAAGCGCATGGACGACTGCCTCAAGCAGTGCGGCCAAGCGACTCCGGGGAGGGAGAACACCGCGTACCCGCCCGCTCCGAGCGAGCAGACCGACACGCGAACCCCCTGCGAACGTCGCTGCCACTCCATCCCCTAAGGGGACACGCACCCCCCTCAAAACCCCCATGATGTAGAACCCTTCGGGACCGTACTGCGAATTCCTTCGCCACCCAACGACTCCGCCATTACGAGAATTCGCAGTTGGCTCTGCAAGTGTTTGGAATGGTTGCAGGTTTGAAGGGGGTGCGTGTCCCCGATTATCGCAGGGGGTAGGAGACGTTCTCGTAGTATTCGATGCGCGGCTCGCCTGCCGGGCCGTCGAACACGACCCCGGCGGCGTCGATTCGTGGGTGCACTCGGCCGAGCTTCTGCTCGCGGAGCCAGATCGCCGCGGCTCGGCGGACCCGCGCCAATTTCTTTCGATCGATCGTCTCGGCGGGGAACCCCGTGTTCGCGCTCCGCCGAGAGCGCACCTCGCAGAACACGAGCAGCGAG
>CBDUCC010000390.1:0-3853 GCA_965365555.1 uncultured Myxococcales bacterium
AACCTTGCAACGACAGAAATCTACACACACGTGTCCGCCGAACGCCTTCGTAAGCACCCGTGCTCCGCTGGATCCGCCATTCACTCGGTGATGTCGTCGCGCATCACCATTTGGACGACTGGGAACCGCTGCTGATCTACCTCGATGCGGTCAGCCAGATCACCGTACAAGCCAAGGCAAGCGACGCCGAGGCCCCGTTCGCGATGGCCGCTGTCGACTACTTCTTTCGCGGGACCGGTCATGTCCACGGGGGAATCGGCCAGCTCGCATGGGCACTCGTCGATGCGATCCAGCGCGCCGGCGGACAGGTCTCGCTAGCCCCCCGCGTCAAGGGCATCCACCGGGAGAACGGCGGATGGCGGCTCGAGACACGAAAAGGCGACATCCGAGCGCGTAAGGTCGTGGCGAACCTCCTCCCCCAAACCCTCGGCAAGATGGTGACACCGCAGCTCAATGGCGCGCTTCACGACGTCGAGCGTGCCGTGGAGGATGGGTGGGGCGCGGCCATGCTGTACTTCGCGGTCGATGCCGAGGCGCCCGATCGCGAGGCCGCCCATCACCTACAACTGATCAACGATCGGGAAGCACCCTTGAACCAAGGCAATCACGTCTTCTGCTCGATCAGTGCGGCGAATGAAACCGAGCGTGCGCCCGACGGTCAACGCACGGTGACCGCGTCGACACATGTGCCGATGCGCACCCTGCAAAGTCTCTCGCCCACCGAGCAGGGCGAGTACATCGCCTCGATTCAAGACCGGATGCGCGACACGATCGAACGGCGCGCGCCGAATCTCTGGGGCGGCCGGACATTCGCGACGACCGCGAGCCCGCGCACGTTCGAGCGTTTCACCGGGCGGCATCTCGGCTACGTCGGCGGAGTTCCGCGTCGGGTGGGACTTCGTCACTACCGGCCGCGTGCACTGTTGCCGCGAGAGGCGGAGCGTGGTCTGTACGCGGTTGGCGATTCGGTTCTCCTCGGCCAGAGCACCCTAGCCGTTGCGCTCGGGGGCGTTCGTACGGCGGAGGTGATCGCGAAACGCGATACTTGACCGAAGCGCCGGTCCATGCGGTGATTGGGCAGCGGAGGGGCAATGTTCAAAGAGATTCTTCAAGACCTGGTCCATCGAACCGACGGGGGCGTAGCTGGACTTCTGATGGCCTCCGATGGCATCGCCGTCGACCAGTATTCGAGCGGCGATGGGTCGTTCGACATCGAGTCGGTTGGCATGGAGTACAGTGTCGTGTTGAAGGGCGTTCAGCGAGCCGCGGAGATGCTCGATGCCGGCGAGACCAAGGAGGTCTCGGTCCAGACCGAGCGGCTCACTACCGTCGTGCGAATGCTGACCGACGAGTACTTCGTCGCGCTAGCCGTCGAGCCGGGCGGCAACGTGGGCAAGGCGCGCTACCTGCTTCGAACGAGCGCGCCGACGTTGATCGAGAACCTCTGAGGCCATGCCGAGCGGCAAGCGCTTTCTCGTCTTGAACGGACCGAACCTGAATCTCTTGGGTAGCCGGGAACCGGATGTGTACGGCTCGACGACCCTGGATGACATCGAAGAGGAGCTCCGAGAGCTCGCAAACGAGCTCGGCGCGACCCTCGATTTCAGGCAATCGAATCAAGAAGGCCAGCTGATCGACTGGCTTCACGACGCACGCGCCTCCTTCGATGGCGTCGTGATCAACCCGGGTGGGCTGACCCACACCTCCGTCTCATTGCGGGACGCAATTGCGGCCACGGGCCTCCCCACCGTAGAAGTGCACATCTCGAATACGCAGGCCCGAGAATCGTTTCGTCATCAGTCGGTGACCGCCGCCGTGTGTATCGGTTCGGTGATCGGTTTTGGAAAGAATAGCTACGCGCTTGGCCTTCGTGCACTGATCGACTATCTCAACGCCTCCGGCTGAAGTTTCGTCGGTGGGAGAACCCATGAAGCTAGATCTGGAGCAACTGCGCGAGCTGATTCGGCTGCTGGACGAGTCGAACCTGACCGAGATCGAGGTCGAGCACGATGATGACCGGATTCGCGTGCGCCGCGATCCTAACGTGCTCGGCGCTCCAGTGGCCACGCCCTCTGTCGGCACCCCTGACGCCCAACCGGCCCGGGAGCCGAGCAGCCCGGAGGATGATGCGGTTTACGTGACCTCTCCCTTCGTCGGCACCTTCTATCGCTCGCCCTCACCCGAAAGCGACCCCTTCGTCGAAATCGGCGATGAGATCGCGGCAGGGCAGATCCTGTGCATCGTGGAAGCGATGAAGCTGATGAACGAGATCGAAGCAGACACTGCCGGCAAAGTCGTCGAGGTGTTGGTCGAGAATGGCAAGCCGGTGGAGTACGGCGACAAGCTCTTTCGCCTCGAAACGACCTGACGTGTTCGAAAAGGTATTGATCGCAAACCGGGGAGAGATCGCGCTACGCGTGATCCGCTCCTGCCGTGAGCGCGGACTGCGAACGGTCGCTGTGCACAGCGAGGCCGATGCCGACGCCCTGCATACCAGGCTCGCCGACGAAGCGATCTGCATCGGCCCTCCCGAGGCCTCCCGAAGCTACCTCCACATCCCGGCAATCATTGCCGCGGCGGAGATCACCGGTGCCGACGCCATCCACCCCGGCTATGGCTTTCTCTCCGAGAATCCGGAATTCGCGGAGACCTGCGCGCAGTGCGGCCTGCAGTTCATCGGGCCCTTACCGGAGCAGATGCGCGCCTGGGGCGACAAGGTGAGTGCGCGCAAGCTCGCCACGTCGCTCGGCCTGCCGATTCTCGAGGGAAGCCCGCTGCTGGACAACGTCGACGACGCCGTGAAGACGGCAGATGCCCTCGGCTTTCCGGTCATCCTCAAGGCCTCTGGCGGCGGCGGAGGCCGAGGAATGCAGATCCTTCGCTCGACGGAAGAAGTTCGTGCCGCCTTCGACACTGCGCGTGCCGAATCACTCGCGGCGTTCGGCAACGACTCCCTGTACTTCGAGCGGTACCTCGAACGCCCGAGACACATCGAGTTTCAGATCCTCGGCGATGCCGAAGGAAACATCCAGGTCCTCGGTGAGCGCGAATGTTCGATTCAGCGCCGCCACCAGAAGATCCTCGAAGAGGCGCCCAGCGTCGCACTGAGCGAAGAGCAACGAAACGACATGTCGGCGACCATTCAGCGCGCGATGAGCGAGGCAGGATACCTCTCCGCCGGGACGCTCGAGTTTCTGCTCGATGAACGGGGCGAGCTCACCTTTCTCGAAATGAACCCGAGGATTCAGGTCGAGCATCCGGTCACGGAGTTGGTCATGGGAGTGGACCTCGTCGGCGAGCAGATCCGGATCGCCGAAGGTCAGACACTGTCCCTTCGGTCGCATCCGCTGACGCCTCGGGGTCATGCGATCGAGTGCCGGATCAACGCCGAAGATCCCGAGACTTTCGCGCCATGGCCGGGCTTGATCACCGAGCTCCACATGGCCGGTGGAACGGGCGTCCGCGTGGACAGCGGGGTCTACGGAGGGGGCCGCGTGCCCCCCCATTACGACCCCTTGGTCGCGAAGCTCATCGTACATGCCCCGACACGAAAGCAAGCGATCGCGAAGATGCGCCGGGCACTCAGCGAGACCATCATCGGCGGCATTCGTACCAACATTCCGCTCCACCAGCGCATCCTGGCCCACCCAGCGTTCGAAGAGGGCCGCGTTTCGACCTGGTTCCTCGACGACCTTCAGGGCTAGGGCTTGTTGACCGCTACCATGCGGCATTAGTAGACTTGTGTGAGCGCACTGAACGCATGGGGGCTTAGCAGGGGCTTTGGGCATCAATCGAAACAAGGTGTTGGACGCGGCGCGGAAGCACCAGTCGCGCGGCCAATACGACAAGGCAA
>CBDUCC010000391.1:0-3851 GCA_965365555.1 uncultured Myxococcales bacterium
CCATGCGGCACCGCCTTGCCCGGTGCCGGGTCTTGCGCGACGACCATCCCCGAACCGCTGACCTCGGCGACGAGCGACTCCGCGTGAAGCGCCATCACCGCCTGCCGCAGCGGCAGAGAGCGCACATCAGGGACTGCGCTCTCGCCGCGCTCCAGCTTCTCTGCCCGCGCTTGCACCGGTTCGGCTTTTGCGACCGCTTCGTGCTGTGCCTTCTTCTTGAGGATCGCCTGACGGCCCTCGGGTGCAATTCCCATGTGCCGAAGTGTGACCTCGGCAATGCGACGGAAAACCGGTCCAGCGACCGTGCCGCCGTAGTGGGCGATCACCGGCTCGTCGATCACGACCGAAATGACCACGGCGGGCTTCTCCGCGGGAAGGAAGCCGATGAACGAGGCCAGCCACTTGTCCTTCGCGTAACCACCTCGAATGTAGTCGGCTTTCTGTGCAGTGCCCGTCTTCCCCGCCACGAGATAGCCATCGACCCCCGCTTCGACGGCAGTCCCTCCGGGCTCGGTGACTGCGGTCAGCATCTGCCCTACGAGCTTCGCAATGCGACGTGGTACGACCTGACGCCGAACTCTCGGCTTGTTCTCCTGGATGGTTGCGCCGTGTCCGTCGGTCATGCGCCGCACGAGCATGGGTTGCATGAGACGCCCTCCGTTGGCGATGGCACCCATCGCGGTGGCGAGCTGAACGTTGGTGACGCTCATCCCCTGCCCGAACGACACCGTTGCGGTGTCGATCTCGTACCAACGGCGATAGTGGCGGAGAATGCCCGCAGTCTCGCCAGGAACCCCGATTCCGGTCGGCTCGCCGAAACCGAAGCGGCGGAACGCCCGGTAGAGCTCCTTCTTTCCGAGATCGAGCGCGATCTTCGCGGTGCCAATATTGCTCGAGTGCGCGAGAATCTGCGTGGGCGTGAGCCATTCATAGGGATGCGCGTCATGCAGACGGCGTCCTCCGATCTTCGCTACGCCGTTCTCGCAGTTGATGGATTGGTTTGGCTTGACGGTACCTGCGCTGAGGGCGGCAGCCATGGTGAAGGGCTTCACCGTCGAGCCGGGCTCGAAGCGATCGACGAGGGCCCGATTTCGACGGTGAGCCGTGGGATGCTTGGAGGGCTCGTTCGGATTGAATGGAGGGTAGTTCGCCAGGGCTAGGATCTCGCCGGTCGAGGGGTCCATGACGACGACGCTGCCGCCTCGCGCCTCGAACGTACGCACACCAAGGGCAAGCTCGCGCTCCGCGACGTGCTGAATCGCCTTGTCGATCGTCAGGACGACGTTCTGCCCCTGCATCGAGCGATCGTCTTGCATGTCGTCCGCGAATACGACCTGACCGCGGCGGTCGCGGATGGCGTCGACGCGACGATCCGCGCCACGAAGCTGATCTTCGTAGGCCAGCTCGATGCCTTCGATGCCACGGCCGTCGATGTCGGCAAACCCAACGAGATGGGCGGCGAGGTGCCGGTTCGGGTAGTAACGCCGCGACTCGGTCGTGAGATCGATTCCGGGAATGTCGAGCTCACGGACTCGCTTGGCCTCGTGAGGCGTCACGCGGCGATCGATCCAAACGAAGTACCGATCGGAGCCGAGGCGCTCGGCGAGACGCTCCGCGTCGACATCCAAGATACCGGCCAGCCGGCGGGCCACGGATCGCGGATCCTGCTCCATGGCCTTGAGCCTCCGCGGATTGGCGTAGACACTGTCCACGTCCGCGCTGACCGCGAGCTCGGCCCCGTGCCGGTCGTAGATCGCACCCCGACGAGGAGATACACGTAGCTTTCGAAGGTGCTGATCCTCTGCCATTCCTCGCAGTCGCTCTCCGCTCGAGACCTGCAAGTGGAACGCACGGACCACCACCAGCAATGCCATCCCCATGAGACAGAGGCCGAGAAACGCGATTCGGGCTCGAAACCACCGCTCCCTCCGGTTCGAGTGGGCTTTCATCGCACCCTCCCCGCCGCCGTCGGCTTCCGACCCTCTTTCATCGTCACGATTCGGGTCGGCTTGGGCACCTCCATCCCGAGCGTGCCTCTCGCGATCGTCTCGATGCGCCCGCTCTGCCTCAAGGTCGCAGCCTCGATGGAGAGCAGACGGCGGTCCTGAAGGAGGTCGCGTTGGCGCTGCCGTTCTTCGCTGACCTCGTAGCCCAGCCGGACGGTCTCGAAACGTATCGATAGATGAACGACGAAGGCTGCAGCGGTCGCGAAAACCGCCACGCACCAGAGAGGGAGGAAGCGGTTCTTCATGCCGCGGCCTCCACCCTACGCGCAGCTCGGAGCTTCGCGCTGCGAGACCGGGGGTTGCGATCGCGCTCGTCGGGGCCTGCGACGAGGGGCTTCTTCGTCATCGGCTGGAGCAGCTCACTTCCGCGGAAGCTGTGCTTGACGATTCGGTCCTCGAGAGAGTGAAAGCTGATGACTGCAACCACGCCTCCGACGCCGAGCACACTCGGAAGCGCATCCAGGAATGCCTCGAGGTCGGACAGCTCTTCGTTGACCGCGATTCGAAGCGCCTGAAACGTGCGGGTCGATGGATCGATTCGTCCCCGCTTCGGCCCCGTCGCTCGATGCACTGCGCGACGCAGATCGCCTGTCGTTTCGAGCTCGCCCTCCTCGTATGCGCGTTTGAGCGTGCGTGCGACTCGCCGCGAACGGCGCTCCTCACCGTACTGATAGATGATGTCGGCGAGCTCATCCGCATCGACGCGGCCTATGAGGTCGAGGGCGGTCTCTCCCTCCGTGGGGTCCATCCGCATGTCGATCGGTCCATCTTTGGCCAGCGAGAATCCACGCTCCTCCTGATCGAGCTGAGCGGAGCTGACGCCCAGGTCGGCAACGACGCCGTCGACCTGCTCGACTCCGATCTCGTCGAGCACCTCCCGTAGATCGCGAATCCGGGCCTTTCGAAGCGTCACCCGGTCCCCGAACTCGGCCAGCGCCGTCGCCGCGGCCCGCAGCGCCGCTGGGTCTCGATCGGTTCCGATCACGCGGCCATCGGGAGCGCTCTGCTCGAGGATCGCCCTGGAGTGTCCGCCGCCACCCAAGGTCACATCGGCGTAAATGCCGCCCTCAGAGGGAGCGAGCGCGGCCAGGACCTCGTCCAACATGACGGGGACGTGTGCGAACTCGGTCAAAGTCCCAGCTCCGCGAGCCGCTTGGCGATTCCCAAACGGCGCTCTTCGTCTGCGAGCACGTCCGTTCGAAGCTCCTCGAAGCTCTCCTTGGCCCAGAGCTCGATGTAGCTCCCCATTCCGGCCCACAGAGCCTCCCTGCTGAAGCGCGCGTGTTTGCGCAGCCCCGCAGGGATCAGGACCCGGCCCACTTTGTCGAGCTCGCACTCAATCGCGCCGGAGACGTAAATGCGCTTCAGGGTGACGACGTCGGCATCGAACTGCGGAAGCTCGGCGAGCCGTTTCTCGAACGCGAGCCACTCGGTCATGGGGTAGGCGACCAGACAGGGGTCGAGGCCGGTCGTGAGGACCAGGCGGGAGTCGCCCTGCGCCAGCATCACCTCGCGAAATCGCGAAGGAACCGAGGTGCGGCCCTTCGCGTCGATGCTGTGCTCGTAGCGTCCTCGGAACAAACTAACCCTCTAGGTGGAAAGAGAGAGGCATTGTCACTTGATCCCACTCCTTCCCACTAGGCCGGAAACTACGCGTCATGCTCGGCAGGTGTCAACTTCTTTCTGCCCTCCAAGTGGCAGAATTAATGGGGCTTTTTGCTTCGATCCGGAGTAACGGAAGGTGTGGGAAGGCAGCGACCAGCTCCGGGAACGGCGTCGGCCGGGACGGCGATCGAGCGTGGGACGCCACAATCCCCGACCGGGCGGCAAAGAAGGCATGCTCGA
>CBDUCC010000392.1:0-3838 GCA_965365555.1 uncultured Myxococcales bacterium
CGACGACGGTCCCGTCAACGTAGACGACCCGCGGATCGTCTACCCCGAGAAGCACGACGTGTACACGACCATCGAGGCCACGATCGCGCACTTCAAGCTCGTGATGGAGGGTCTTCGTGTGCCGGCCGGCGAGGTCTACAGCTTCACCGAGGGCGTCAACGGTGAGCTCGGCTTCCACATCGTATCGGACGGCAGCGGCACCCCGTACCGTGTCCGCGTGCGGCCGCCATGTTGGTACAACCTCGCAGCCTCTCGGGAGATGCTTCTCGGCGGCATGATCGCCGACATCATTCCGACGTTCGGGTCGGTGAACATGATTGGCGGAGAGTGTGATCGGTAGCCATGCCTAAGTTCGTTCTTGATGGGAAAGAGATTCCGTTCGAGCCCGGCGAGACCGTCATGCAGGCCGCATGGCGCGAGGGCATCGAGATTCCTCACTACTGCTGGCATCCGGGGCTCTCAATCGCCGCGAACTGCCGAATGTGTCTGGTTCACGTCGAGAGCGGCCGGCAAATGGCGATGCCGCAGCTCGCCTGGGACGAAGCGAAGGGCGAGTACGTCCCTTCGACCAAGCCGAAGTTGCAGCCGGCCTGCCAGCTTGCAGCGGCCGAAGACATGGTCGTCTCGTCGACGAACGAGGAGGTCAAGACCGCGCAGGCCTCGGTCCAAGAGTTCTTGCTCCTGAACCATCCCGTCGACTGCCCGATCTGCGACCAGGCCGGCGAGTGCAAGCTTCAGGACTACTACTACGAGCACCAGGGCACCTTGAAGCGCAAGCTCACCGAGCCAGTGCACAAGCCCAAGGGCGTTCGCTTCGGGCCGACGATCGTGTACGACGCCGAGCGCTGCATCATGTGCACGCGATGCATTCGAGTCTGCGATGAAGTCGCCAAAGACCACGTGCTCGACATGCGCGAACGCGGCAACCGAAACGAAATCGTTTTGGCACCCGGCCGCGAGCTCGACCACAAGTACACGCTGATGACGGAGCATGTCTGCCCGGTAGGTGCGCTCACGAGCAGCGACTTTCGCTTCAAGGCGCGTGTCTGGTTCTTGAAGTCCGGAGAGGGTGTCTGCACCGGCTGCGCAACCGGGTGCAATACGCACGTCGACTACGACCCGCGCTACGGCAAAGTCTATCGGCTTCGGCCGCGGGACAACGAGGCGGTCAACAAGTTCTGGATGTGCGACGACGGCATGATGACCTACGCCCGCCACGCGGCCGATCGGCTTCTCACCCCAACCTCGGGACGGGGTGCGGCGCGGACGCCCGTCGGAGAAGACGAAGGCCTGGAGCTTGCGGTGAAGGCCCTGCGCGCGGTGAATGCCGAGAAGCTTGCCATCGTACTGAGCGCTCAGAGCACGACCGAGGACAACCTCGCCCTGGTGAAGCTCGCGGCCGCGATGGGCACGAGCAGGCTCTATCTCGCAGCCCTCGGCGGCTGGGAGGGCGATGACATCCTTCGGAACGCCGACAACAATCCGAATCGGGCCGGAGCCATTCAGGCCGCCGGCGGGGCCGAGCTCAAGGCGCTGAGCGAGCTCCTCTCGGATGTAAAGAGCGGCGCGGTGGACGGGGCGGTCCTGCTCGGCGCAACGAGCGCCGAGTCACTCGACGAGCTCTCCCCGCTCGCCGGCCTCGGCACGGTCGTTTCCTTGAGCAGCCACGTCGGCACGCTTCCGGCAGTCGCCTCGGTGGCGCTTCCGGTCGCCGAGACTTTCGAGATCGCGGGCAGCTTCGTGAACGCTCAGGGGATGACCCAGAGCTTCGCGCCGGTCCTTTCGGCCCCGGCTGGAATCGACCCTGCATGGAAGACCGTGGCCGCCCTCGGTCGCGGGCTCGGTCATGACCTCGGGTTCGACAGCCTCGACAGCCTCCGGCGGGACCTGGGCGATACAGCGGAGGCGGCCCAATGACGACCGGCGTCCTCATCGTTTCGTCGATTCTGAAGATCCTCTTCGTGTTGGTGCTGGCGGTCGGCATCTTCGCTCCAATCCTGATCTGGGCGGAACGGCGCCAGAGCGCGATGATCCAGGATCGCCTCGGCCCGTCGCGCGCCGCCATCGTGCTTCCGGCCGGAGCCGTCGGTCTGCTTGACAAGGCGCGACTTCCCCTGTGGCGACTGGCTGCGCTGACCGGTATCGTCGCCATCGTTGCGCTGGTGGCACTGACGTTCGTCGTCATCAAAGGAAGCAATCCGCTTCCCGTGTCGACAGCGATCCTCACGAAGACACTGATCGGGTTCGGGGCCGCTTCGGTGCTGCTTCGGATGGGCTACGGCGTTCACACGATGATCGTCGGCAACCAGGGCAAAATCATGCTCATCGGCCTGTTGCATCCGCTGGCCGACGCGGTGAAGTTCATCTTCAAGGAAGACTTCGTCCCGCCGAAGTCCGACAAGCTCCTGTTTTCGCTTGGGCCGATCATCGCGCTGATCCCGGCCATCGCGGCCTTCGCGGTGATCCCATTTGCGAGCATGATGCATCTCGACCACCTGAACGAGGTCCTTCCTCGCACCGGTGAGTTGTCTGGGGCGGCGATTCCGATGCAGGTCGCCAGTATCAATGTCGGCATCCTCTTCATCTTCGCGATCGCCAGCACGGGGATCATCGGCGCTGCGGTGGCCGGCTATGCGTCCGACAACAAGTACTCGCTCCTCGGCGGCATTCGAGCGGCCAGCCAGATGGTCAGCTACGAGGTCGTCATTGGCTTGACGCTCGTTCCTGCGTTCATGCTTTACCAATCCCTTCGGCTCGAAGACATGGCGATGTGGCAGCACCAGCACATGTGGGGCATTTTCGTTCCCCCGCTCACGCTCGGCGCGATCAACTTCTTCGTTGCTGCGGTCGCAGAGACCAAGCGCGTTCCTTTCGACCTTCCCGAAGGTGAAAGCGAGCTGGTCGGTGGCTACCTCACCGAATATTCCGGGATGAAGTTCGGAATGTTCTTCATGGGTGAGTTCGTGGAGGTGGTGTCGTTGGCAGCGATTGCCTCGGTGCTCTTCCTCGGCGGATGGGACGTCCCGTATCTTTACCGGGATGGCTTCGAGTTCACCTTGCCGTTCCTCGCGGCGAGCTACTCGGTTCCTCTCGTCCACTGGCTGGTGATCGTGATCCAGGTGCTGTTCTTCCTTTTCAAGATCGTGGTTCTCATCTGGTTCCAGCTCATGATCCGCTGGTCGCTTCCGCGATTCCGCTACGATCAACTCATGTCCCTGTGCTGGAAAGGCCTGCTCCCAGTCTCGCTCCTGAACATTCTCGTGATGGGCGCCTTCATCCTCTCTGGATGGGCGGACGGCTGGGTGGCATTCTTCGAGAAAATTTTCTGAGGTTTCCCATGGCAGTCGAAGTCAAAGTCATCAAGAAGCCCGGACGCACCGTCGCCGAGCAGGTCTACATTCCCGAGATCGCAAAGGGTCTGACCTTCGCCGCAGGGCGCTTCTTCAAGAACACCTTCGGCTCCAAGCCCAACAAAGAGATCGCGACGGTCAAGTACCCCGAAGAGAAGCTCGAGTATCCGGAGCGGTTCCGCGGAATCCATCGACTGACGCAACGCACCGATGGCTCTCCACGATGCGTGGCGTGCCTCTGCTGCAGCACGGCATGCCCGGCGCAGTGCATTCACATCGAACCGGCCGAGTACGAACCGGACGACCCTCGTTACGGTTACGAGCGCTATCCCGAGGTGTTCATGATCGACGAGCTTCGATGCATCTTCTGCGGCTACTGCGTCGAGGCCTGCCCGTGCGACGCGATTCGGATGGATACCGGCATGCACATGCCCCCATCGACGAACCGAGAGCACTTCCTCTACGACAAAGAGACGCTCCTCTCGATC
>CBDUCC010000393.1:0-3833 GCA_965365555.1 uncultured Myxococcales bacterium
CTGGCGATGTCGCCATCGAATATCATTGCAAAATCCAATGACGGATTCGATCTTCCCCGCCGGCGCCGACCCCATCCTCCCGATCTTGCCTTTGCGCAACTCCGTGCTCTTCCCGGCGACGGTCGTGCCGGTGAACGTGGGCCGGGCCCGCTCCGTCCGGCTGATCGAGGAGGCCTGCGGTAGGGAGCGCCCTGCCATCGGCGTCGTCACTCAGCACAAGCCCGAGGTGGAGGACCCGACCTTCGAGCAGGTCTACCACACCGGCACGATCGCCCGCGTGCTCAAAGTGATTCGACTGAACTCGGGTCAGTACAGTGTCGTTCTCCAGGGGGTGAGCCGGATGCGGATCGAGGAGCCGCTCGGACGCCACCCCACCATGCGCGCACGGGTCCAACGCTACCACGAGGCGCCCGTCGTCGACGTCGAGATCGAGGCACTCGCGGCCCATCTTCGGGAGTCGGCCCGGCAACTGCTGAACGAACTGCCGACTGCCTCGCGGGAGTCGCTGCACATTCTGGACAACGTCCGAGAGCCGGGCGCGCTCGCCGATTTGATCGCCTCGAACCTTCCGCTTGCCAACGATGCGAAGCAGTCGGTGCTCGAGACCCTCGATGTTCGAGAGCGCGTGCGCCGTGTTCTCGACCAGGTGAATCGCCAGAACGAGGTCATCCGAGTCAAAGAAGAGATCTCGGAGATGGTCGAAGAGGAGATGTCGAGCTCGCAGCGTGAGTACCTGCTGCGGCAGCAGATCAAATCGATTCGGCGCGAGCTTGGCGAGACCGACGTCGACGAGGACGACATCGAGAACTTGCGCGAGAAGATCGCACTGGCCCGTCTTCCAAGCGAGGCCGAAAGCGCTGCGAAGCGGGAGCTTCGACGGATGAGCAACATGAACGCCGCCAGCAGCGAGTACCAGGTGGCACGGACGTACGTGGAGTGGCTCTCCGACCTCCCCTGGGCCAAGACGACCCACGATCGGCTCGACGTGGCGGAGGCGCGGCGCGTCCTCGACGAAGACCACTACGGGCTCGAGAAACCGAAGCGACGAATCGTCGAGTACATCGCGATTCGGAAGCTCCGTCGGGATGGGCGCGCACCGATCCTCTGCTTCGTAGGACCGCCCGGAGTCGGCAAGACCTCTCTCGGCCGCTCGATCGCGCGTGCTTCGGGTCGTGCGTTCGCCCGGGTATCGCTTGGCGGCGTGTCGGACGAGTCCGAAGTGCGAGGTCACCGACGGACCTACGTCGGCGCCTTCCCCGGACGCATCATTTCCGCCCTGAAGAATGCGGGCACAAAGAACCCGGTCGTGATCCTCGACGAGATCGACAAGCTCGGGCGCGATCAGCGCGGTGATCCGGCGAGCGCGCTGCTCGAGGTGCTCGACCCGGAGCAGAACAGTCATTTCACCGACCACTATCTCGACGTGGCCTTCGATCTCAGCAAGGTGATGTTCATCGCGACGGCGAACCAGAAGAGCACGATTCCGGGTCCGCTGCTCGACCGCATGGAGGTGATCGAGTTGCCGGGCTACACGCAGCGCGAGAAGCGATCGATCGCACGTGACTTCCTCATCCCGCGACAGTTGAGCGAGCATGGGCTGTCCCCGGAGCGTCTCGACTTCAGCGATGAAGCCATCGACGCGATGATCGAGTCGTACACCAACGAAGCAGGCGTCCGAAAACTCGAGCAGCAAGCGGCGGCGATCTGTCGCGCCGTGGCCGTTCGCCTCGCCCACGGGGAGGACGTCTCGATCATGGCGGACCCACCGTTCATCCAGTCGGTCCTCGGCGCTCCGAGCGCGAAGCGCCAACAAGCAGAGCGCGATGCCCGAGCTGGCGTGGCCACCGGCGTTGCCTGGACCCCATCGGGCGGCGACCTGATGTTCGTCGAAGCCACACAGATGCCGGGGAGCGGGAAGCTCCATCTCACCGGGAACATGGGCGATGTGTTGAAGGAGTCGGCGGCGGCAGCATTCACCTTCGTGCGGGCGCGTGCCGCAGACCTCGGTCTGTCCGAAGACTTCGTCAGCACCACCGATATCCACGTGCACCTGCCCGCCGGCGCGGTGCCGAAGGACGGTGCGGCGGCCGGGGTCACCCTCTTCGTCGCGCTCGCGTCGCTGCTCACCCAGCTCAAAGTGCGACCTGACGTCGCGATGAGCGGTGAGATCACGCTTCGCGGGAACATCCTCAAAGTCACGGGCATCAAGGAGAAGTGCTTGGCCGCCCACCGGGCGGGAATTCGTCGCATCCTCTTGCCGAAGCGCAACGAACCCGACCTCGAAGAAGTGCCGCCGGAGGTCCTCGAGGATCTCGAGATCTGCCTCGTGTCGCGCGTGGACGAAGTCCTCACCCTGGTGACGGCGTTCGACCCCACGAGCGCGCCGGTGGCTGCCGAATAGCTCGTGACGAGGCTGTTGTCGTTCCGTTTGAGCGTCGCCTTCGCCGCCCTGCTCGGCTTGGTGCTGATGACCGAGCCGCTCCTGGCGGTCCACGGCGTCGAGAGCGCGCTGGCGCTCGGTCTGCTCCTGCCCCCTTGGGTCGCTGCAAGCGCGGCGAGCTACACCGTGCAGCACGGGGGGCAGCGGGGTTTGGATCTGATCTGGCGGGCGGTTGGAACGGCTCTGTTCATCTGGGCGATCCCGACGGCGCTTCTCGCTCTGAGTGCTCTTCGCGTGCGCCAGTGCGCACCGGGCGATGGTCTCGCCTTCATGATGCTCGGCCCTGCGCTTGGCTGCGCGCTCGCAGGAGCCGTCGGGGTCTGGTGCGCCGCAGTCGTTCGCCGCCCTCGCCTGTCCATCGCGATCGCCGCCGCAGTTCCGGTGGCCACGGCGCTGTTCGGACTCTGGACCTTCTACGCGACACCGACCGTGTACGTGTTCAGCGCCTTCGCGGGCTACTTCCCGGGCGCCATCTACGACGACCTCGTTCGCATCCCCGATCGGTATTTGACCTACCGTGCAACGATTGCCCTTGGGTTGCTCGCGATCGCCGTCCTCTTCGATGCGCTCTGGAACCCCGGCTCGCGCCGCCTCGAGCTCGTCGGGAGAAGTCGGAACCGGGCTGGCGCGCTGCTGGTAGGTCTCGGGGTTTTGGGCGTGGTGGTCGCGACGTACGCGCAGGGCGAACGCTTCGGGCACTGGGTGACGAAGAGCGAAATCATGGAACGGCTCGGCAAGACCGAGAAAGGCCGGCATTGCATCGTTCATCTGCCGCGCGAGACGCGACCGGACGACGCCCAACGGGTGGTCGACGACTGCGACTTCCACGTCGAGCGAGCCAGTCGGCTCTCGGGCGTACCGTTGGAGAAGCCGATCACCGCGTACTTCTTTCGGAGTGCGGAGGAAAAGAAAACCATGATCGGGGTCGGTCGGACCTTGATCGCGAAGCCCTGGCGGCATGAAGTGTATCTTCAGATGACGCGTTGGCCGAACGGAGTCCTCGGGCACGAAGTCGTGCACGCCGTGATGGGCCCCCAAGGCCGCTCACCCTTCGCCGTGGCCAGCACGCTCGGCGGACTCATTCCGAATCCGGGACTGATCGAGGGCGCGGCCGTGGCGCTCGCCTGGGACCTTCGTGACGGTCTCGATCCCGACCAGTGGTCGCGAATCATGCTGGACCGAGGAGAGCTTCCTGGCGCAGAGGTCTTCATGGGTGTGGGCTTCAGCCGATTGCCGGCCCGGCGGGCGTACATGGCCGCGGGATCACTGACTCGCTTTCTGATGGAAACCCGAGGCATGGAGTCGTTTCGGAAGGCGTATCGGCGTGGCTCGGTCGAAGGTCTATCGGAGCTTCAAGCGGCCTGGCATGGCTACCTTGGACGCGTTCCCGTCA
>CBDUCC010000394.1:0-3812 GCA_965365555.1 uncultured Myxococcales bacterium
GACGAGCGGAGGCACTTCGTCGATGACGGTGGGGTCGGTGATGAAACCCGTGTCGACCGGTCCCGGAGACACGACAGTCACGCGGACATTCGTGTCGCGGAGCTCCTCCGCAACCGCGAAGGAGAAGATCCGGAGACCAAACTTCGACGCGCTGTACGTCGCCTCGTCGTCCAAAGGGAATCGCCCTGCGAGGGAGGCTACGTTCACGACGGTTCCCAACCCCTGAGCGCGCATGGTCGGTAATACGAGGTGCGTGAGTACCATGGCCGCACGCAAATTGGTGTCGAGAATCGCGAGCATCTCTTCGAGCGGAATCTTCTCGAAAGAGCCGCGCACGTTCTTGCCGGCGTTATTGACGAGCACGTCGATGCTGCCGAAGCGAGCCTTCGCCTCTTGCAGTAGGTGCTTGCACTGACGCACGTCAGAGATGTCGGTCGGCACCGCCTGCGTAACATCCGCCCCAAGCTCCGCGCTCAACCGATCGAGGGGTTCTTTGCTTCGGGCAGCAAGGACGACCCGGGCGCCCTCGGCCACGAATTTCCGGGCGCACGCTTCACCGATGCCGCTGCTCGCCCCCGTGATGACGACTGTCTTGCCTCGAAATCTACTCATGCAGAGACCTTTCGGGCGTCGAGCATGAGCTTGCCGAGCCGCTCGAACGCCTCGTTCACGTTGTAGCCGGTTATCGCACTCGCCTGGGCGATGTACCAATCGAGTCGGCCGGCCTCGTCTAGCTGGGCCTCGGTGAGCGCGAACTCGTGTGTCAAATCGGCCTTGTTGACGATCAGAATGGATGGACGAGACCCGATGAAGCCGCGCCCTTTGGTCTGCGCCTCGAGCAGATGATCGAGGGTCTCGGGCTGCGTGGCGTCGACGACGAACGCCAGCCCTGACGCACCCGAGATGAACGAACGGTTGTACTGGCCCCAGGCCTCACCGCCGCCCGGGTCCCAAAGCCGAAGCTCGAGCTGGACATCCCCCATGTCGAGCTCACCCCGAAGGATCGCCATGTGGACGGTCGAGCGATGGTTTGCGTCGAACGCGCCTTCGGCGAATCGGCGCGCCAGGCTGCTCTTGCCGACACCTCGCGCCCCCAGGAGGCAAACCTTCCGCCTCAGCCGCATCGCGCCCGACTATAACCTGCCGGAATCACAGGGAAGCGGCCTTTCGGCGATATTTCGCCGTTCCCTCTCCCGAATGGGCTCTTTTGCACTAAAGTCCCGCCCCATGAGCGACCAGAAACAGAAGCTGGAGTTCGGTGGAGTCCCCGGCAACTTCGCCATGATCATCGGCCTGCCCCTCTTCACGGCCTATCTCTTCTTCGCCGTCCGCTTCAACGACGGCGCCGTGCTCCCCGGGCCGAACGCCGACTGGGCGGGGTTCGCTCAGGCCATGGTTCCAACCTGGCGAGCCGCGGTCATCTATGGCGTCTGGTTCGTGTTTCAGGCGCTGTTGCAGAAGTACGCGCCCGGGCGCGAGGTGCTCGGTGCGGAGCTCCCCGACGGCGGACGGCTGCCCTACCGGATGAACGGCCTGTTCTCGCTCATCGTGACCTTCATTGCGGTCGCGGTTCTGCACTGGTCTGGCGTCTTTTCGATTCGTGAGCTCTACGACGAATTCGGCGCACTGATCAGCACGATGACGATCTTCGTGTTCTTCTTCAGTGCGTACCTCTACTGGTACGGCAAGCAGCACGGTCAGGCACGTCACCTAAGCGGGAAGTTCATTCACGACTTCTGGATGGGTACGGGCCACAACCCGCGCTTCCCCCCAGGCCCCGAAGGACTGGACTGGAAGATCTTCTGTGAGGCTCGTCCAGGTCTCATCCTCTGGGTGCTGATCAACACATCCTTCGCCTACGTGCAGTACGAAACGTACGGCTTCGTCAGCACCTCGATGATTCTCGTATGGGTGTTCCAGATGTTCTACATCATCGACTACTTCTGGAACGAGGAAGCGATCCTCACGACCATGGACATCAAGCACGAGAACTTTGGCTTCATGCTTGCGTTCGGCGATTTGGTTTGGGTTCCAATGACGTACTCGCTTCAGGCCCACTATCTGATCGACCGCGTGCATACTCTGCCCTGGTGGGGTGCCGTGCTCATCGTCTTGGTCAACATGCTCGGCCTCTACATCTTCCGGGCGGTGAACCTGCAGAAGCACAAGTTCCGCGGCGACCCGGAGAACGCGAGAATTTGGGGCAAAAAGGCCGAGTACATGCAGACCGCGCAGGGCGGGAAACTGTTGCTGTCCGGTTTCTGGGGTTGGTCCAGACACTTCAACTACGTCGGCGACATCCTGATGGCGCTGTCGTGGTCATTGCCCTGTCTCTTTGGCTCGGCGCTCCCGTACTTCTACCCGATCTACTTCGCGATTCTGCTGATCCATCGCGAACGGCGGGACCACAATTTCTGTTCGAGGAAGTACGGCGCGGATTGGGATCGCTATTGCGAACGAGTCCGCTGGCGAATTATCCCCGGGATCTACTAAGCTTGCGGGGTTATGCCCCGGAGGCCGGTCACTTCCACTGAAGTAGAGCGCATCACGCGTGCCGGAAGGGAAGAGACGAGGGACCTGATCGCGGTCGAAGAGCCACTTCAGATCATACTGGAGCACGGCGACGGACAGAGCCGTCTGGAAACGCCACTGGCGATGACGATGCGGACCCCGGGCAACGATCGCGACTTGGTGATCGGTTTCCTGTTCGCCGAGGGTGTGATCACGGAGCCGAGCGACGTACTCAGTGTTCGTCACTGCCCGCGCTCGGAAACACCCGGCAACGTCGTGCGTGCGGTGCTGCACCAGGGCGTCACAGTTCCCAAGCATCTGGTGGAACGGGCGCTCACGATGACCAGTGCCTGTGGCGTCTGCGGCCAGCGAACCCTGAGCGCGCTGACGAAGACGGGTTGCGAGCCGTTGGGCGAACGCGTGGACCGCTTCCATCCGGAGGCGATCCGGGCCGCACTGCAGGAGCTGGAGCTTGCACAGGCCTGGTTCCGCCACACAGGCGGCACTCATGGAGCCGCGCTTTTCAGTAGACTCGGCAAGCTGTTGGTGCACCGTGAAGACGTCGGTCGGCACAACGCGCTCGACAAGCTGATCGGCGCCCGGATCGGGGAGCGGATGTCCCCAACGGTCGGGGAGTTCGTGGTCGTGAGCAGTCGAGCCAGCTTCGAGCTGGTACAAAAGTGCGTCCGCGCGCGGGTCTCGTTGATGGTCGCCATCGGCGCGCCGACGAGCCTTGCGATCGATACCGCGAGGCATTTCGGAGTCACACTGATCGGTTTCGCGAAGAGAGATCGGTTCAACGTCTATACCTGCGGCGACCGACTGCTCGAAGAACACGGTGCGAGCTCGTTCATCGAAGTCGGGGCTGCCGAATGAACGACCGAAAGCCGACAGGAGCGGAGCCGCCCGAGACCAAGGACGAGCTCCGCGTCCATCCCCCGAGAACGAAGGCCGCCGGACTTCCATCGGTCGTCTCGACCTTCGTGCACATGCAGCGCCACGGGCATTCCATCCCCTCGGCGATGCGCATCCTGAGCAGGATGAATCAAACCGATGGCTTCGATTGCCCTGGTTGCGCATGGCCCGATCCCGACGACCGCGCCGCTCTGACCGAGTTCTGCGAGAACGGAGCGAAGGCCGCCGCCTGGGAGACGACGCGCCGACGTCTCGATTGGAAGTTCTTTCAACGGTACAGCATCGACGATCTTGCACAGAAGTCGGATCACTGGCTCGGACAGCAAGGCCGCTTCACGGTGCCGTTGATGCTCGGCTCGCTGCCGGCCGCGTGGCTCGCTGATCGC
>CBDUCC010000395.1:0-3802 GCA_965365555.1 uncultured Myxococcales bacterium
GGGCGGAATGACACCGACCTCCTGGTACCCGACCGATTCCAAAACTCCGATCATGAGAGTATCGCGGGTGGGCACGCGGGCGAACAGATACTGAAGTGGCGTACGCGCAGCGTGACGTATCGCGTGGGTCACCAAGGTCCGCCCGAGGCTCGAGCTCTGAAGTCCGAGGCAGGTGGTCGCCTCTCCGGTGAGGAGCCGGTTCCGTGGGTCCGCGCTCACCGAGATCAGCATCTCCCAGCCGATCACGGAGCCGTGACCATCCTCCGCTACCCAGAACTGAAAGACCTGATCCTGACTGCGAAGCGCATGCTCGAAATAGCGCGAGAGACGCATCTCGCTCGGCAGGCTTCCGTCCCAATACTCCGCGTGCGTTTCGCAGACCCGGAGGATGCCGCCCAGGTCAGGAGGCTGTCCCTGTCGAATCAAGAGCCGGCTTGCCGGCGGAATCGAAGAAGGCCGTAGCACCGGATCATCGGGTATATCTCCGATCGGCGCTTTTCGGCAATCCCCACGATCGGGGGTGTCCACCAAATACTGCAGGTTCGTGCTCTGTGGCACGATCCGGCGTCGGATCGTAGGGCGATCGAGGTGCCCTTCGGCTTCTTTCCGCGCGGGAAGCGATCCGATATACTGAGAAGCGATGAGGCGCGCCCGTGACTCGATCATGCCGTTGGTACGCAACGGGGTGGATAAGGCTGCGAACCGGGTGTCGCACCTCGGCTACGGCCTGCTGCCTTGGCTCATCCAGAGTTGGCGTGAAGTGCACGTAGAGCGCGACATCCCGTATCAGCTTCCGCGCCGCCGATCACACTTGCTCGACGTCTATCGCCGCAAGGATGCCGTCGGACAACTTCCATCGGTGTTCTACATTCACGGCGGCGCCTTCTCGATGATGTCGAAAGACACCCACCGCATCATGGCCTATGTCCTCGCGGCGCAGGGCTATCAGGTCTTCAACATCAACTACCGCCTGGGGCCCGTCCACAGCTATCCGGAGCCGCTGAAGGACGCGATTGCGGCATTCGAATGGGTGCTCGACAACGGCGCCAAGTATGGTGCCGATACGAAACGACTGGCGATCATCGGGGAGTCCGCCGGCGCCAATCTCACCGCGGCTCTCGCCTACTGCGTCACCCATCCACGACCGGAACCCTTCACCCGCAGCGTCTTCGAGCGCAAGGTCGATCTAGCCTGCGTGGCGCCTCTCTACGGTCTGCTCGACCTCTACGACATCAAGCGCTTCTGGCGAGACCCCGACAAGAACGAGCGCATGGCGGGTTGGATCAAGGGAGAGATTCGTGGGACGGCGTACTCCTACCTCGGCCGTCGAATGAAGCGGGCACTTCAGTTTCCACTCGCCAGCCCTCTGCGCCTATTCGAGGCCTCGCCGCCGGAGGGAAGCCGAAAGCTACCCCCCTTCTTCACGACGGTGGGCACGGCCGACCCGCTGCTACCGGACACGATTCGGTTGAGCGATGCGCTCTGCGCTCGCAACGTGGAGTGCGACCTTCACGTCTTTCGCGGCGAGATCCATGCGTTCAACGTGATGCTCTGGCGCGCCGCGGCGCGCGAGCAGTGGGGCGCGCTCTTCGATTTCCTCGAGGCACACATGCACGGCCGAGTCGTGCATGCACCGATCGAGACTCCACATTACGTCTCGCTCGCGGAAACATTCGCCGAATAGTCTCGGGTTTCGACGATGTCTGCGTACGGCAACGGCTCGATCGCCCTGCCCCGGCGACGCGCCCACGCACGCGTGAACACGGCGCCCATCAAGAAGATCTGGGTGGTGTAGTAGATCCAGAGCAGGAGCACGATCAGCGAGCCGGCGACGCCGTAGACGGACGCCGGGCTCACTTGCCCAAGGTAGATTCCGATCAGAAAAGAGCCGACCAGCACCAAAAAACAGGTGGCTCCGGCTCCTACCCAGACGTCCCTCCATGCGATCAGCGCGTCGGGCAGCCAACGGTAGACCAACGCGATCAGCGGCGCGAGCACCGCGAACGCGCTCGCGAACTCAGCGAAGGTGAGCATGTAGGTATTGTCGCCGAAGAAGTGCGCGGCGGCGCTGGCGCTCGAGTGAAGGAGCACCAGCGCGATCAGCGAGCTTCCGAACACCAACACCATTGCGAAGGCGAGCATTCTTCGCTCGAGAAGGTGGCGCTTCTCCGTGCGGGTCGCGTGCACGAAGAGCTTCGGTCGGATTCCCCACATGTGATTGAGTGCACGCCGCAACATGGAGAACAGTCGCGCCGAGACGTAGAGCATGAACAGCGCCCCGAAAATAGGAGCGGCATAGCTCGCCGCTTGATCGGTCAATGCGACGATCGAGTTGACGACAAACGTCGCCATTTCAGTACCGAGGAATACGTCGAGCTGCCCGACGAGCTCTTCGCGAGCCTCGGTTTCCGACATCACGAGCGACGCGATGAGCAAGGCGACCACCCCGAGTGGGGCGATCGCCAGTGCTGCATAGAAGGCAATCGCGCCGGACAACAGACGTCCGTCATGCGATGAGAAGTATCGCCAAGTCTCGAGCAGAAGCGAGACCATGACGTATCAGTAGCGGTAGTAACCTGGCTTGAACGGGCCGTTGACGGGAACACCGAGGTACTCAGCCTGCGACTCGGTGAGCTTGGTGAGCTTGGCGCCAAGCTGACCGAGGTGGAGCTCAGCAACCTTCTCGTCGAGCTCCTTGGAAAGAACGTACACCTTTCCGTCTTCGTAGCGTTCCCGCTCGGTCCAGAGCGAGATCTGAGCCAGCACCTGGTTGCTGAACGAGTTGCTCATCACGAAGCTAGGATGGCCGGTGGCGCAGCCCAGATTCACGAGCCGACCGCGCGCCAGAACGATGATGCGCTTGCCATCGGGGAAGATGAAGTGGTCGACCTGAGGCTTGATCTCGTCTTCTTTCACTCCGTTGGCGGCATCCGTTAGCCACGCCATCTGAATCTCGGAGTCGAAATGACCGATATTGCAGAGGATGGCTTCGTTCTTCATCTGCTTCATGTGCTCGCCCGTGATGACGTCGCAACAGCCGGTCGCCGTGACGAAGATGTCCGCCACCGGCGCCGCTTCTTCCATGGTGACGACCTGATGGCCTTCCATCGTGGCCTGCAGCGCGCAGATCGGATCGATCTCGGTGACGAGCACCCGAGCACCTGCACGGGCCATCGCCTGGACGCAGCCCTTGCCGACGTCGCCGTAGCCAGCGACCGCAACGACCTTGCCCGCGATCATCACATCGGTGGCACGCTTGATGCCATCGGCAAGCGATTCACGGCAGCCATAGAGGTTGTCGAACTTCGACTTGGTGACCGAGTCGTTGACGTTGATCGCCGGGCATTTGAGGCTGCCGTCGTTCTGCATGTCGTAGAGACGGTGGACCCCGGTGGTCGTCTCCTCGGAAAGACCGAGAATGCGGTCGGGCCCCTCGAAAAGCTCCGGGTACTCCTGGTGAATCACGGCAGTGAGGTCACCGCCGTCATCCAAGATCAGATTCGGGGCCTTCCCTCCGTCGAAAGCACGAATCTGTTGATGGATGCACCAGTCGTACTCTTCTTCGGTTTCGCCCTTCCATGCGAAGACCGGGACCCCAGACGCAGCGATCGCTGCTGCGGCGTGGTCCTGTGTCGAGTAGATGTTGCAACTGGTCCAGGTGACCTCGGCTCCGAGCTCGCGAAGCGTCTCGATGAGGACGGCGGTCTGGATGGTCATGTGAAGGCAACCCGCGATTCGGGCGCCGGCCAGGAGGTCGGAAGAGCGTCGTGTAGGGAAAGAGTGTAGATCTCGGTGGTCGCCG